>CAIJIT010000161.1 GCA_903820745.1 uncultured Burkholderiales bacterium | reverse complement strand
CATCTGCCAGCGATGATGGACTTCCCGCTGCATGGCGCTTTGCGCGATGCGCTGACCGAACCCGAAGGCCAGGGCTTCGGTGTCGGTCTGGGCCGTCTCTACGACGCCATGATCAACGATGTCCAGTACCCCGACCCGGCGAAGTTGCTGCTATTCGAGGGCAATCACGATACGAACCGGATTTTTTCAGCACTGGGCGGGGACCCGGCCTTGAACCGCATGGCAATGGCCTTCATCGCCACCACCAAGCGCACGCCGCAGATTTTTTACGGCAGCGAAATCCTGATGACCAGCCCTTTGCAGCGGGAGGACGGTCAGGTGCGCGCCGATTTTCCCGGTGGCTGGCCCGGCGATGGCGTCAATGCCTTTACCGGTCAGGGGCTGAGCACAACTCAGCGCGAGGCGCAGGACTATTTGCGCCGCTTGCTGAACTGGCGCAAGACCGCAACCGTCGTGCACCAAGGCCGGTTGATGCATTACGACCCGCTGAACGGCTGCTATGTCTATTTCCGCTATACGGAAAAAGAGAAATTGATGGTTGTGCTGAACAAGAACCAGACGCCGATGTCGCTCGACACCCGGCGCTTTGCCGAAATGCTCAGGCCGCAGTCAGTTGGCGTCGATGTGCTCAGCGGCGAGCGGCATTCGCTGGCAACGCAGTTGAGCGTGCCGGCCAGATCAGCCCTGATCCTGGCCATTGATTGAGCCGCCGATGAAACCGGTCAATCGGCCTGGATCTTGCGTTCCTTGACCAGTTGGCCCCAGGACTTGTATTCGCTTTCGATGTACTTGGCCAACTCATCGCGGCTGCCAGGTGCTGGCGTCAGGCCATGCTTGTCGAGGTCGGCCTTCACGTCGGGTGAATTCAGCACCTTCACCAATTCCTTGTTCCAGCGTTCCAGAATCGCCACCGGCGTCTTGCCCGGTGCGACAAAGGCATACCAGTTGACGGCATTGAAGCCCGGATAGCCCGATTCAGCGACGGTCGGCACATTCGGCATGAATGACGAGCGGGTCAGGCCGGTCGTTGCAATCGGCACCAGTTTGCCGGTGGCGATATGCGGTGCTGCCGTTGGCGGCGCGGCAAAATAGGACGACACGCGACCACCCAGCATGTCCTGCAGCGCCGGTGCGCCACCCTTGTAGGGAATATGCACGACCTCGATGCCGGCACGCTGATTCAGCAACTCGCCCGCCAGGTGCGAAGCCGAACCGCCACCGGTCGAAGCAAAATCGAGCGAGCCCGGCTTTGCCTTGGCTTTGGCAATATATTCGGCCAGGTTCTTCACGCCCACACCCTGATGCACGACCAGCACATTGGGGAAGACCACGCCCATCGTCAGCGGCGCCAGATCCTTCAAGGGGTTATAGCCCAGCTTCATCAGATGCGGCGCAATCGCCAAGGGGCCGATCGAGCCCAGCAGGATCGTCGAGCCATCGGCTTCGGCATTGGCCATGTACTGATGCGCGATATTGCCACCCGCGCCGCCGCGGTTGTCGACCACGACGTTCTGGCCGATGTTCTCCTGCAACTTCTTGGCGATGATGCGAGCTGCCGCATCGGCCGCACCACCGGCCGCAAAGCCGACGATCATCGTGATGGTCTTTTTCGGCAGCTCCTGGGCCTGTATCGGCGCCAACCCTCCCAGCAGACAAAGGCAGGCGGCCAATTGGATAAATTTGTTCTTGTTCATTGTGTTTCCATAACTCATTGCATTGGAAAAGCGGTTCAGCTCAGGACCGACGATGACTGATTTTAGTCGTCACCCAATTGCAGATTGCTCGGCTGACGTTTTTCGATCGCCCATTTCAGCAGCGCCGCAGTCCTGAAGAATCCATGGGCGAACTTGCCATAGGGCATGGTGGCGAACAGCGCCATCACCGCACCCAGATGCAGGCACAGCGTCAAGGTCAATGCAGCGCTGCCGCGCGCCGGCAGCAATGCCAGGCCGGTCAATGCCGCCAACAGCAGCAGCGCGATAAAGCCACGATCCATCGGTTGCTGCGCGGCGTCGCCATGCATCGCGTGGCGCTGCAAGTTCAGCCGCAGCAGACCGATTGTGCCGATCACCAGTGAAATGCCGCCGGCCAGTCCCAGCAGTTTGGGCAGGCTGGCATAGTCATAAGGCGCTTCCCAGCCGAGCAGGTAATGGAACAAGGTGGCCACGCTGGTCGCCGCGAAGCAGAGCATGAAACCGTAGAAGGTGAAATGATGAAAACGCCGCCTTGCCAGCGTGAAGGCATCATCGGACTCGTTGCAGCCCTGGCCATGGCCACCATCGAGGAACTTCAATCGCAGTGCCTTGTCGGCAGCGTCAGCGACGGCGGCCGCCGAAGCCGCACCCGGTGAAACATCTTTCCAGAAGCCGCGCAGACCCAGGCCCAGCGCCAGCAGCGCGAACAGGAAGATCGGCGCGAACAGGCTGACCATCAAATTGTGCGGAAAGACCGAATAAAAGTTGCCTCCTGCCGGGGTTTGCAGCAGCGAGCCCTGCCGCGCTGCCGCCAGCGCCAGAAACAGCGTCAATGCCGCCGTCAAAGCCAGCGCCAGCGTCAGGCCGTTGCGTTTGTAGAGCGCACCCAAGGCCGACGGCCAGGCATAGTCGACATAGGTCTCGAGTCTGACCTTGGCCATCGCCTGCGGCACATTGATGGCAAATTCATGCGGCGTTGCATATTGGCAGGCATGCAGACAGGCGCCGCAGTTATGGCACAGGTTGGCGAGGTAATTGATGTCGGCCTTGCCGAACTCCAGCCGCCTGGTCATGGCCGGAAAAACCGCGCAAAACCCCTCGCAGTAGCGGCATGAATTGCAGATCGTCAGGACCCGGTCGACCTCGGCTTCGGCCGCGCTCAGGGCCTGGATCGGAATCACGCGGTTGTGGCTTGCGGCAGGTGTGCCCAGTTCGGTCGCCTCGCGCACCAGGGCATCAAGCTGCAGCATATTTTTCCATTCTCTTGAAGACGGCGGCAGCGGCCTGGCTGCCGGCGATGCGGCCGAAAGCAGTGCCGATCGACATGCCAACGCCCGCGGTATAGCCCTTGCCGAGCACATTGCCGGCCATCATCTCGCCGGCGACAAACAGGTTGTCGCTGGGGCGACCGCCAAATCTGACAGCCGCAGTCTCATCAACCTTGAGTCCCAAATAGGTGAAGGTCACGCCGGGCTGCAAGGCATAGGCGTAATAAGGCGCGGTATCGAGCGGCCTGGCCCAATGGGTCTTGGCTGGGGTCAGGCCCGCCGTATGGCAATCATCGAGCGCCGTATGGTCGAAATGCCCGACCTGGCAAGCGCTGTTGTAGTCCTGCAAGGTCTGCATGAAGACCTGCTGGTCGAGGCCGAGTTTGCCGGCCAACTCTTCCAATGAGTCGGCCTTGGTGCCGGGGAATACCGGCGGCATGAAGCGGCCGATTGCCTTGGCGTCGATGATCGAATAAGCCACCTGCCCGGCTTGCTGGGCCACCAGACGGCCCCAGATTGCATAGCGCTTGGGCCAGAAATCCTCGCCTTCGTCATAAAAGCGCTTGGCTGCGCTGTTCACCACCACGCCGAGCGAGACGCAGTCGATGCGGGTGCAGATGCCGCCGTCATAGAGTGGCGCACGAGCGTCGATCGCCACCATATGCGCTTGCGTCGGGTCGCCGATGCTGTCGGCACCGGCTTCGATCATCGACTTGAGCAGAACGCCCTGGTTGAAGCGGGTGCCCCGGATGAGGAAATTGTCAGCCGGATATTCGCCCAGCTCGTTTTGCCCCCAGGCTTCGCGCAGCCAATCGATGTTCGACTCAAAACCGCCGGCCGCCATCACGCAAGCACGCGCCTCGATCCGCTCGGCCCCGGCATAGGCCGCGACGAAGCGGCCCTCATCGAGCTCGAGCCGATCGACCGCCGTGTCGTAGCGGATCTGCACGCCAAGTTTCTCGGCGCTACGGTAATAGGCATTCATCAAGGCCTTGCCGCCACCCATGAAAAAGGCATTGGTGCGCGCCGTATGCAGGGCGCCCGAGAGCGAGGGCTGGAAGCGCACGCCATGCTTTTCCATCCAAGGACGGCAGGTCGATGAGGCCCGGATCACCAGCCTGGCCAACTTCTCGTCGGTGATGCCGCCGGTGACCTTGAGCAGGTCTTGCCAGAACTCTTCCTCGGGGTAGGCATCGACCAGCGTGCCTTGCGGCGCATCATGCATGCAGCGCAGGTTGCGCGTGTGGGTCGAATTGCCGCCACGCCACTCGCGCGGCGAAGCTTCGAGCAGCAGCACCGAAGCGCCGGCTTCGCGCGCCATCAGCGCCGCGCAAAGCGCTGCATTGCCGCCACCGATGACCAGAACGTCGACCATGCATCTCTCCTGATTGGGACCCGCAATGTACTGGCTGTGGGGCAATCCGGCTAGGGGCCCGACAGGCAAGGCGTCTTCAGGCTTTGAGAAGACTTGCCCCGACCCATTGCGATTCGGCCACCAGACTTCGAACCACATCGCCCAACACGACCCTTGCGGCCAGCGCCGCCGGCGACAACTCGTCGTCTGACAGGCTGGCTAGCAGGTTGCGCCGGCGCACACCAGCGTCAGTCACCCGCACCAACTTGAGCGCGTCGGCGGGCAGGCGCGAGCTCGCCGCGCCCGGCTGTATCGTCGCTGCCAGTCCGGCCCGCACCGCGTCCATCAGGATCGCCAAGCCGTCGATCTCGGCGACGATATTGGGTTCGCAGCCCGCCTGTGCGAAGGCAGTTGCCACGATCGCCCGCAGCCCATGGCTGCCGCTGGGCATGATCAAGGGCAGCGCACCGATCGCCTTGAGCCTGACCTGCTTGCCGCGCGGCATGCCGGCCAGGCCGGGCGAACCGATGACGAACAGGCTCTCGTCGAGCAGCGGCGTCACGCTCAAGCGCTTGGCACCTTCGGTCTCGAACAGCACCGCCAGGTCGAGCTGCCTGGCATTGAGCATCGCGGCGAGGTTGCCCGACAAGCTCTCGACCAAATGGATGCGGATGTCGGGGTAGCGCAAGCGCAACGCAGCCATCAAGGGCAAGGCCAGCACCGAGGCGGTCGACGGCGCCAGGCCGATGCTGACATGGCCGGACAGGCGTGCATGCTGGGCCGAACGGGCCGCTTCATCGACATGGCGCAGCGCCAGTTGGGCCTGGCGGCAGAAGGCCAGGCCGGCGTCGGTCGGTATCACGCCGGTGGTCGTGCGTTGCAGCAAGCGGGCGCTGAGTTCGCCTTCGAGGCGGCTGATTTGCTGGCTCAGCGCCGAAGTCACCACGCCGAGATCGGCCGCCGCCCGGCCCATGCTGCCGAGTTCAACCGTACGAACGAAATAGCGGAGTTGTCTGAGTTCCATTGCTTGTGAAAGACTGCGAGTCACCGATGGTCGCACAGGCCATAGGCGGCTGGGTAAACAGGGGGGGCCAGTCTCGACGCCGACAGACCGAGGGATCACAATCAAGATCTGGAGTCCCAGGCCAAGCCTGCCTGCGATCGTTCCGGGTCTTTCAGATGAGCTTGCACCATCCACCCACCCATGAAATCGTGCCCATCCTCTCCGGTGGAGGGACACGCCTACCCTGCCATGTCGGCATCCTGCATGCGCTGGAGGATATGCAACTGGTCTACCGCCATATCGTCGGGGTCTCGGGGGGTAGCGTGGTGGCGGCACTGGCGGCGGCGGGCTGGGACAACAAGCGCATGCTCGACTTGTCGCTCGGGACCGATTACCGCCAGTTCCGCGGTTATTCGCTGCTGTCACTGTTGCGCACTGGCGGACTCTGCAACGGCGACCGTTTCGAACAATGGATCGACGAGTTGCTGGAAGGACGGCGCTTTGCCGACATGGGCATGGATCTGCATGTGCTGGCGACCGACATCGACGGCGGCGGACCTGTGCTCTTCAACCGCCAGACCAGCCCCGACCTGAAAGTCTCGCAGGCAGTTCGTTACTCGATGTCGATCCCGCTGATGTTCTCGTTCAAGACGCATGAAAACCACATCATGACCGATGGGGTGATCCTGGCCGAAGATGCGCTGCATCGCGATTGGTCGAGCGAGGGAACGCCGGTCGTTTGTTTCCGGCTGCGCGGTCATGTGCGCCGTAGCAGCGTCAAGGCCAGGTCGTTCCTGCCCCTGTTCACCTATATCCAGTTGCTGGTGCAGACCTTCATGAACGCGGTCTCACGCGAATATGTCCAGGCCGAGCATTGGCACAACACGGTCGTGATCGACACCGGCGATGTCTCGGCCGTCGACTTTGCCTTGCCGATCGAGATGCGCCAGGAACTCTATGAGGTCGGCTACAAGACCGCCCGCGAGGTGCTGTCGCGCAAGCTGACCCAGGTCAGGCCGGCCCATTGAGCAATCCGCTTGCTGGTGAACTACCCGCCCAAGGTTTGCGTTTCCAATCGGGTCAACAGCCTGAAGGGCGTTTACAGCCGCATGATTCGGAAGAAGAACTGCCCGAGCATCCGCGACGCTATGGGCGGCGCGCTATGGTCGCCTTCCTACTTTGCCCGTAGCTGCGGTGGCGCACCCATTGCCGTTATCCGGCAGTACATCGAACGCCAGCAAACACCACACGAGACGCACCCAACCGGACGGCTTCGCCGTCCGCGCTCTTG
>CAIJIT010000160.1 GCA_903820745.1 uncultured Burkholderiales bacterium | reverse complement strand
TGGACCTGCTGGGGGTGTGAGGGTTTGCATGATCGTGATGTGAACGCTGCTCGCAATATCCTGTCAAAGTTCAGAGCCGGCTGCGGACATGCAGCCCCTGTAGAGGGAATCCCCGCCCTTTAGGGCGGGGAGGATGTCAATGCAAAGACCCGGGATCAGACAGGATGGGATTGTAAAAGCGGGCCGGCTCAGGCGTCGCACAGCCCATCGATTGACCCCAGGCCTCGGGATGTTCTGCCAGCAGCCCAATCTCAGTCGTCTGATTTTCGCTCCTGCAGCACGTCGAGCACCTCCGAACGGAACTCGCGCTGGTAGAGGACATAGATCACGCCCAAGGTCGAGAACATGAAAGCCCAGGGCGAAAAAAACCAGGCGACAACCGCAAAAGCCAGGTAGTAGGCGCGCAAACCGTCGTTGAAAGTTTCGGC
Source organism: uncultured Burkholderiales bacterium (assembly GCA_903820745.1). Lineage (GTDB taxonomy): Bacteria > Pseudomonadota > Gammaproteobacteria > Burkholderiales > Burkholderiaceae_C > Paucibacter_A. Next base: position 7,611 of record CAIJIT010000160.1, on the reverse strand, counting down.
CGCCATGCCGACCAGACGTCCGGCCCGGTCGGCAAAGTCCTCACGACACAGGCCTTCGCTGATGAAACGCTCGGCCGATGGCGCCGCTGCCACCAGCAAAGCCCCGAAGGTGTACTGGCGCATGCTCCAGGTAAAACGGAAAAAAGCATAGACAAAGATCGACGCCAGCAGGGCCAGTTTGAGGTCGAAGACCAGATTGGTCGTGCGCGCAGCAAAAGGCAGATCGCTGACCAGTTCACTGGCTTTTTCACTGGCACCGAGCATCGCCAGCAGACCACCGATGATCAGAATCGTCGTCGATGCAAAGAACGATGGGCTGCTGGAGAGGTTCTGCATCACCACCCCGTCGATCACCCTGACATCACGGTAAGTCACCTGCAGCATCCAGCGCCTGCGCTCCCGGTTGGTCGCGGCCAGCAGCGAGCCCTCGAACCTTGCTTTGCGCTTGGCAAACACCGCATAAGCGAGCCAGGCGGCGAAGAAAAGCAACAGGGCCAGCCAATCGACCGCGGGGATCAAACCCGCGATTGCCAAGAATTTATCCATGCCTGACTGTAAGGGATGCTCTGCATAAGCCCTCACGGCTTGTGCAACTGCTGCCGGGTCGGAAGTGACTCTATGCCGCCAGATCGAAAACCAGCAATTCGGCGTCGACCCCGCCGCTGAAATGCAATTGCGCTTCCTGCTGCAACTGCAAGGCGTCGCCGGCCTTCAGCAGCTGACCATTGACAGTCGCGCTGCCGCGCACCAGATGCACATAGGCGATGCGGCCGGGCAACAGGTTCAGCAAGGCGCGCTCCTGTCCGTCCAACAAGCCGGCATAAAGGCGGGCATCGGCATGGATCGCGACCGAGCCTTCGAGGCCGCCTTTTGACGCCACGAGGCGCAGCTGTCCGCGCTTGTCAGCGTCAGAAAAATGTTTTTGTTCGTAGCCCGGGGTGACGCCGCGCTGGTCAGGCTGGATCCAGATCTGAAGGAAATGCGTGGTCTGACCCTGCGCATGGTTGAACTCGCTGTGCATGACGCCGGTGCCTGCGCTCATGCGCTGCACATCGCCGGGCTTGATCACGCCGGCATTGGCCGCACCGGCCTGGCCATTACCCATGCTGTCCTTGTGTGCCAGCTCACCTTCGAGCACATAGCTGATGATTTCCATGTCGCGGTGGCCATGGGTGCCAAAGCCCTTGCCCGGTTCGATCCGGTCTTCATTGATGACGCGCAGGGCGCCGAAGCCCATCCGCTTCGGGTTATGGTAATCAGCAAATGAAAAGCTGTGGAAGGACTTCAGCCAGCCATGGTCGGCATAGCCACGGTCCGAGGATTTGATCAGTTCGAGCATTGCTTCACCTTGTTCAATCGGGTCATCCCCGCCATCAAACTATAGGGCCCGCAATGTTGCAAGGCGAGACACCGGCTTGTCGCCAGCATTCAAATAAAATGAATCATGATCACACCCGACAACAGCCGTGCCCTGACACCCGATGCCCTGTCAATGATGGACAGGATCGCCCGCACCGGCAGCTTTGCCGCTGCCGCACGCGAAATGGGCCGGGTCCCTTCGGCCTTGACCTATAGCGTGCGCCAGCTCGAGGAGGCGCTCGATGTGCTGCTGTTCGATCGCAGTTCGCGCCAGGCGGTGCTGACTGCCGCTGGCCAGGAATTGCTGGTCGAAGGCCGGCGACTGCTGCAGGAGATGGAAGCGGTGGCGAATCGGGTGCGGCGCATCGCCACCGGCTGGGAAAGCGAGCTGACGATTGCTGTTGACGATGCGGTGGCGCGGCGCGCGCTGTTCGACTTGATGGAGGCCTTCTACCAGTTGCCGGTCGGCGAAGCGGGCTCGGCTTTGGCAAAGGGCCCACCAACAAGGTTGAAGCTGCGCACCGAAGTACTTGCCGGCACCTGGGAGGCGCTGGTTTCGGGCCAGGCCGATCTGGCCATCGGCACGACCCAAACGCCGCCGGGGACTGCCGCAACCTACGTCTCCTGCGAGTTGCTGGGCGAGCTGGACATGGTCTTTTGCGTCGCCCCGCACCATCCGCTGGCGCAGGTGCAGGAGCCGCTCGACGCCAGCACGATCGCGCAACACCGCATCATCGCGGTGGCCGATACCGCGCGCAGCCTGACACCGATGACGATCGGCGTGCTGCCGGGGCAGGACACTCTGACCTTGCCGTCGATGGCGGCCAAGCTCGAAGCCTTGATCCGCGGCCTGGGCTGCGGCGCCCTGCCCGCGCCGATGCTGCACCGCCATCTCGAAGCCGGCCGCCTGGTGAAGAAAGCCACCTACCAGGCAGGCCGTCGGATCCCGATGCATTACGCCTGGCGCAGCGCCGCACAGCCACCTGGCCGGGCCCTGGCCTGGTGGCTGGAGCAACTGCAAAGCCAGGTCACGCGACGCGCTTTGCTCGAGCAACATGAAGGCCTGCTGCTTTGAACGCTTACATCGGCCGCTTCGCGCCCTCGCCCACCGGCCCGCTGCACGCCGGCTCGCTGGTCGCAGCCTTGGGCAGCTGGCTCGACGCCCGCGCCCATGACGGCCGCTGGCTGCTGCGCATCGAGGATGTCGACCTGCCGCGCTGCAAGCCTAGCGTCGATCGGCTGATCATCGATCAACTGGCACGCTGCGGTCTGCTGCCGGACGAGGCGCCGCAATGGCAATCCCAGCGCGGCAACCTGTATGCGCAAGCCTTGCAGCAGTTGCAGCAAAGCGGCTGGGCCTACGGTTGCGCCTGTTCGCGCAAGCAGATCGAGCTGGCCGGCCCCGGCCATCAACGCGATGGCGAGCTGATCTACCCGGGAACTTGCCGGGCCGGCACGGGGCAGCGCAGCCCGCGCGCCTGGCGCCTCCTGAGCAGCGCCGACCTCGCTGGCAACCTGCCCCTGACCATAGCCTGGCAGGACCGCCGCCTGGGCCTGCAATCCCAGCGGCTTGACAGCGAAGTCGGCGACTTCGTGCTCAAGCGCGCCGATGGCTACTGGGCTTACCAGCTGGCCGTCGTCGTCGACGACGCGGCGCAGGGCATCACCGACATCGTGCGCGGCGCGGACCTGGCCGACAACACGCCGCGCCAGATCCGCCTGCAGCAGTTGCTCGGGCTACCGCTTCCGCGTTATCTGCATTTGCCGCTGCAGCTGGGACCCGATGGCCGCAAGCTGTCAAAGCAGAATGGCGCACAAGCGCTGGACCTGAGTCAGCCGCTGACAGCCTTGCGCCAGGCGGGTTCGGTGCTGGGCTTGCAGCTCGACGCGTGCAGCCAAACCGCATGGCTGGCCCAGGCGGTGGTGGTCTGGCGTGATTTGATGGCATGATGCCGGCCTCGCTGTCTGCGACTGCGGCGGCATTTCAATCACAGGATATTCAATGATCACGACTGACAGCGGCTTGCAATATGAAGACACCGTGATGGGCGAAGGCGCGGTCGCCGTTGCCGGTGTTGGCGTCACCGTCCATTACACGGGTTGGCTTTACAAAGACGGCGTCAAGGGCGCCAAGTTCGATTCGAGCCTGGACCGGCGCGACCCCTTCCGCTTCGAGCTGGGCGCCGGCATGGTGATCCAGGGTTGGGACGAAGGCGTGCAAGGCATGAAGATCGGCGGCACCCGCATGCTGGTGATTCCGGCCGAACTCGGCTACGGCGCCAGAGGTGCAGGTGGCGTGATCCCGCCCAATGCAACGCTGCTGTTCGAAGTCCAGTTGCTCAGCGCCTGATTCGCTAGCCGCCCTCAATGCGCAGGCGTTGAGGGCTCAGCAATTCCCAGCCAGCTCGGGTCCGGGCGCCAGGATGCGACCCATCGGGGCAGCTCTGCGGCCGGCATCGGCCGCGCAATGCCGTAGCCCTGCCCCGTGATGCAGCCGATGCCCAGCAGCGCCTTGCCATGAGCGACCGTTTCCACGCCCTCGGCAATCACCTTGCGGTCGAAAGCTTCAGCCAGGCTGACGATGCCCTCCAGAATGACCAGATCTTCGGGGTCGTCGAGCATGCCGCGGACAAAGCTCTGGTCGATTTTCAGGGTCGTGACTTTCAGCCGCTTCAGATAGGTCAGCGATGAATAGCCGGTGCCGAAGTCGTCGAGGGAAAAAGTCACACCGAAAGCAGCGCAAGACTCGATCAATCGAGAGATCTGCGTGATGTCCTTCAGCGCGCTGGTCTCGAGGATCTCGAGCTCGAGGCGGGTCGGCTGCACCAGCGGATGCGCAGAAAGGATCGAGCGCAGACGGTCGGCAAAGTCGAACTGCTGCAACTGACGCGCACTGACGTTGACGCTGACCGGAATGTCGAGCCCGGATGCGCGCCACAACTCGACCTGCGACAAGGCCTCGCCGATCACCCATTCGCCGATGCTGACAGCCAAGCGATGACTCTCGATATCGGGCAAGAACACCGCCGGCGACAGCAGCCCCCGCTCAGGATGCTGCCAGCGGATCAGCGCCTCGGCGCCGAGCACCACACCGCTGCGCATATTCACCTTGGGCTGATAAAACAGGATGAACTCGCCTCGCAGCAGCGCGAGGCGAATCCGGTCAACGCTCTCATGGTGGCCGCGCACGCTGCGGTCAAGGTCGGCATCAAAGACGTGAAAGCGATTCCTGCCGCTCAACTTGGCCGTATACATTGCCTGGTCGGCCTGGCGCAGCAATTGGTCCGAGTCGACTATTTCGAGCTGGGGGAAAAAAGTCACCCCCAGGCTGGCCGAAACCTGCAGCGTCAGCTCACCGATCTGCACCGGTTTGGCTGCCGCGGCAAGCAAGCGCGGCAGCAACTCGGAAGTCGCTGAGGCGTCGGTCAGGTCCAACATCAGGGCGACAAACTCGTCACCGCCGATGCGCGCCAGGGTATCGCCTTCGCGCAGGGTATGTTGCATGTTCTCGGCCAGGGCGACCAGCAACTTGTCGCCGATCTCATGCCCATGAAGATCATTGACCGCCTTGAAGCCGTCGAGATCGAGGTAGGCCAGCGCCAGCATCAGCTCGCGGCGTTTTTCGCTGACCATCGCCTGTCCCAAGCGATCGGTCAACAGCACTCGGTTCGGCAGATTCGTCAACGAGTCATAGTGAGCGAGATGTTCAAGCTGGCTTTCATGCGCCTTGATCAAGGTGATGTCGGAGAACAGCACCACATATTGCCCGGCCTGGGAATTTCTCACGGCACTGATGGTTTGCAGGGTCGTGATGACCTCGCCGTTTTTACGGCGCATCCGGACTTCACCGTACCAATGGCCTTTGGCCTTCAGTTCGGCCCACATATTGCCGTGGACCTGTTCTTCCTTGGCCTCGGCAACCAGCAGACTGAGCTGGCTGCCCAATGCTTCATCGTGCTGGAACCCGGTGATATAGCTGAAGGACTCGTTGACTTCAAGGATCGTTCTATCCTCAGCGACGATCATGATGGCTTCACGGGCATTCAGGAACACATTGGCGGCGAGTTGCAGCTTTTCTTCTGCCAACTTGCGCTCAGTCTCATCGTGAATGATGGCCAGCAGCAGCGGGCGCCCACCGGTGTCGATCGAGCTGGCATAGGCCTCGATATCGCGCAGTTCGCCCGAGGCCAGCCGGTGTTTGAAATGAAGCCGCCCGGCCGACAATTTCATCACCTGCTGGATTTCAGCGACAATTTCCGGCATTGACAAGGTATTGATCTCGCTGACCGGCATGCCGATCAGCCGTTGCTTGGAATAGCCGTAAAAGCTGGCCGCAGCCTCGTTGGCATCAATAAAGCAATTCGTCTGCGGATCAATCAACAACATCACCGATGAATTCTTCTCGAAGAACCTCCTGAAGCGTGACTCGCTGCGGCTCAAGTCCTTGACGAGTCGCTTGTGCTCGCTGTTGTCAGTGATGAAGCCGCACCACAGCACCGAACCCTCTTTCTCCTGCTGCGGAATGGCATTGGTTGTGAGCCAGACCTCGGGTTCGCCAGCCGCCACCTGCAAGCGGTATTCATGCACCCAGGGCGTCAAAGCAATGGCGGATTGGTCCAATGTCGCCAACAACTGCGGCAGATCGTCCGGATCGACCGCGGCAAAACAGGCTGCAGCGTCCTCGCGCACGGCCTCCAAGTTGACATGAAAAATCTCGGCGAGGGCTTGGCTGGCATAAGGGATGCTGAACTTGCCATCGGCATGTTTACGGAACTGGATGATGACGATGCCGGGAACGCGGCTATTGATTTTTTCCAGGCGATCGAGCGCCTCCTGCAAGTCCGACGAGGCCAGTTTGAGCTGATCGGTCATCGAGTTGAATGAGCGGGACAGTTCCACAAACTCGTCAGCGCCTTCGGCTTTGACAAGGAACTTCAGATCACCGCCAGCGACGTTTTCCATGCCCCGGTGCAACGGCCCCAAGCCCTTGCGCAGCAAGCGGGCAATCTGCACCCCCGTCAGCACGGAAAGCGGCAGCAAGCCGCTGGCCAGGCCAAAACTGACGATCAAGAACTTGTAGGCCTTCTCGATTCTTTCGGTGCTCAGCAACTGCAAACTGGTCGCAAGATCGCGAAATTCGACCGCCTTCACAATCAACTGGCTGAACAAGCGCTTGTCGAGTTCAAGGTAAACCTGCTGCGTCTCATCCCGGGACAGACGCAGGTCTTCTGAATTGCTGACCATACGACGAAATATCGCCATCCGCTCCTCAGTGTTCCTTTGCAGGTCGAGTACCAGCTTGAGGCCTCGCCCACTCTTGAAATTGGCGACTGCTTGCGCCAGCAAGCCAGTAATCCTCTCGTTGCCTCGTTCCCAGCTTTGCCGAATCCGGTCTTCCCGGTACAGGTAGTACTGGTTCCTGAGCTCCTCTGCACGGGAAATCGATTCCTGAATTTCTCCGGTGATCAGATAGTCGGCTTTCGAGGCGCTGAATTCACTCGCCGTCCAGATGAAGATGGGCAGCAACACAGACAGCAAAACGCCGGCCACCAGCGCACTGGCATTGAGTAGGTTGACGATGCGCATCGGTGATTACTCGTTCAATTTGACTGCCTTGGGGGCCACTGCCTTGAGTCCATCGCTGTAGATGTAATCGCGGTAATTCGGCATCACGGTGCGGTCGGTCAGCAAGTTCTTGATCGCCCAGCGCGTCTCGTCCTCCAAGGTGATCAGGACGACATCGTCGAGTTTCACCTGATAGCGGAAGGAGTCCCAGACCTCGCGCACCAGCTTCACGTCATGGCCGATTGCCTTGGCCAAGATCGCCTGCGCTTCGGCGGGTTGCACAGCTACAAAGTCTTCGGCACGGATCATTACTCGCAGAAATCGCTCGATCAACTGCGGATTCTTCTTGACGACATCCTGCTGCCCGACCAGGTTGAAGGTTTCCGTGAAAATCTGCGGATCAAGGAAAACCAACCCTTTGGCTCCGAGTTCTTGCTTGATCTGCGTCAGCGGATAGTTCCAGGTGCAAACCGCATCGACCCGGCCTTCTTTGATCGCAGCCAACATCTCGTCGGGTCTCATCTCGACCGGCCGGATGTCCTGGCGTGTGAGCCCGTTGGCGTTGAGCAGCGAATCGAGGAAAAAATCCGAGCTAGTCCCTTTGGAAAATCCGACGCGCTGACCTTTCAAGTCGGCGAGCGTCGAGATCCCCGGGCTTTTTCTGGCCACGACGCCATTGTTGGTACT
>CAIJIT010000159.1 GCA_903820745.1 uncultured Burkholderiales bacterium | reverse complement strand
GGCGCGCTATGGTCGCCTTCCTACTTTGCCCGTAGCTGCGGTGGCGCACCCATTGCCGTTATCCGGCAGTACATCGAACGCCAGCAAACACCACACGAGACGCACCCAACCGGACGGCTTCGCCGTCCGCGCTCTTGACCCTGCCCTGAAGGGCGAGGTTTGCCGCGCAACCGATCAATCAGGACAATTCGGCAACGGCCGAATCAAAATCCGGCATCTTGGAGAAAGCCGAAACGCCACCATCCCGGCTGTCATAGGCCCAAGCCAACAGCTGGGCAATGATGGCGTACAAGGTCGGTGGGATGCTGGCGCCGAGCTCGACGTTGGCTGACAACCAGCGCGCCAGTTGCGGTGATTCAGCCAGCGGAATGCCATGGACACCAGCGAGTTCACGGATGCGCAAAGCAACCTCGTCGACGCCCTTGGCAATCACCGTCGGTGCATTCATGCGGTCGCGGTCATAGCGCAGGGCGACCGCATAGTGGGTTGGATTGACGACGACCACGTCGGCCTTTTCGACCGCACTCATCATCCGCCGGCGCGATGCAGCCCGCTGCATTGCGCGCAGCCTGGCCTTGATCTCGGGCGAGCCTTCGCTCTCCTTCGATTCGTCCTTCTGCTCCTGTTTGGTCATGCGCATGTCCTTGTGGAAGGACACCCATTGGAAGGTCGCATCAGCGATCGCGATCAGCAAGACGACCGCCGCCAGCAGCAGCCAGCCATTGCCCAGCACCGACACCAAGCGCGCCACGCTGGCCGTGACCGAGGCTGAAGGCGACAGCATCAGGCTGTCACGCTGATAGAGAAAAAAGCCAATGCCGGCAATCAGCACGATCAGCGTTACCGCCAGACCTTTGCCGAGCATGAAAAAATTGCGCAATGTAAACATGCGCCCGAAACCGACGATCGGGTCGAGCTTGCTGAGATCAAAACCTCGCGGGGAGAACACGAACTGCATCTTGTTCAAGACCAGCGGACCGAACAGCCCGCCGACAAAGGCCGACCCAATGAAGACCGATAGCCACAGGGTGAAATCCTGCAAAGGTCCGGCAGCCCAACGCGCCAGGTGGTCGTACGCATCCCCCTGGCCATTGAAGCGCAAGGCCTCGGTCATCATCCTTGCTGTGGCTGCCATGATGCTCCCGCCCAGCATCAAGACGACCACGGCGCCAATCGCCAGCAGCAGCAGGAAGCTCAGATCGCGCGACTGCGGGAAGCGCCCCTCTTCACTCGCCTTGGCAAGCTTTTTGCCACTGGGTTCTTCAGTGCGTTCGCCACTTCCCTCATCGGCAGCCATGACTTACTTGGCTACCGGTTGATCCAGGGTGTCGACGAGTTCATTGGCACGCTTGACTTCTTCCTTCGACAACTGACGTTCAAGATCGTCTGCACGGTCTCGCGCGGCTGCGCTACCGCTCTTCAAAGACAAGCGGAACCAGGCCAGCGCAGCCACATCGTCCTTGGGGACGCCGATACCCTTCAAGTACATCAGGGCCAGGTTGAAGCGCCCGATCGGGTCGCCACGCTGTGCCGCGCGCATATACCATTGCGCTGCCGTTGCATAGTCGCGGCTCGCGCCCACGCCGCTTTCGAACAAGGCCCCCAACTGCACCATCGCCGCCACATTGCCGGTACCGGCAGCCGAAAGCAGCCAATACCAGCCAAGGTCGGAATCTTTCGGCGTACCGATACCCTGGAAGTACATCTGCGCCAAATCATATTGCGCCTGCGAATTGCCGACTCTGGCCAATGCATCAAAACGCTGAATGGCCAGCGGATAGTCGCCACCCTCATAGGCATTGCGGGCCTTGTCGTAGTCCGAGCAGGCGCTCAGACCCAGCGCCAGGACCAGCACCCACGATGCACGGCAGGCGTTCACTTCGAATCTTCTTCCGTCGGCGGTGGGGGCGGCGCATACGTCGCGCCGAGCGCGCCACCAAGCAACTTGGCATAGCCACCAATGACCCGACGGGTAATGTCAGGATAGAACGGTGAGGCCGCCAAATAGCCGCGCTGACGCATGCAATTCGGCTGGTCTTTGGCATTTTCGCAGGCAGCCACCGCCCCGAGTCGAGCGGACTCGATCTGCTCACCAATCACGAAGACAATGAACAGCGGGATCACGGTCAAGGCGAGCCATTTCAGAGTCGTTTTCAGCAGATTGCCGATTTTAAGTGCAGTTGAATTCATATTGATAGGTCAATGCTCAAAGTTACCGAAAGTTAGCCGGTTGGTCCAGAACTCGAAGCCGTTCAGATAATTGGTTCTTGGCCCATTGCCGTTGTTGTTGAAGAGCCTGCCCTTCACCATATGCCAGGGCGGCATGTCACCATTCGAACCACCGCTTGAAAAGCCGCGGCAGGTGAAATTATTCACATCGGTGATCACGCAAATCGGCAAGTCAAGCCTCGATTCCAGTCGATCCTCGGTCGTATAGACCTCGACGCGCATATTGTCGACCCGCGGCTTTTTGGGCACTTCGATACCCATCTTGCGTACCAGCAACACGGTGCGGCCGTTAGGTTCACATGTCCGTGGCGTGTCGGTCGTACAACTGATTTCGTGGAACTTGTCGTAGCCAACATTCTCCTGGACGTAACTGAACGAGATGATGCTGGCCAACATCAACAAGCTTGCCCAGATGAAATAGCGCATGGTACTGGGGGTCATGGCGCAACCTTCTTTCTTTCTGCTAACGCTTCAGCGGGTTCCACCATTCGCCACGGTCGCTCAGGTGGGGTTTGACGGAATATCAGGGAATGAGCCTCAAGCAGCAAAGGTTCTCGCGGCCCGATGGTTTTGCGCATCTTGGCGAAAGCGTCGACCGCGTTGGCACGGTCTTTGTTGCCCAGGAATCCCGCCACGGCACAGCGAAACAAATGGGCGATCAATTCAGGTTCGGTGCGCGGCACCCGGGCGGCAAGCCGCTCGGCCAGCATCAGGCATCCGGGAGGATGCCCGCTGGAAGCAGCGATCGCCATGAAATGCTGACCATTCACTGTCTCCTGGGCCCAGCGGCGGCGCAAGATCTTGCCCATGTCGGGGTATTCGGCCGTGGCGTCGACCTGCGAACGTTCACTTTGTTTATCGGCGAGTTCAAACGACAAACGGCCCCGTTGAAAGGCTGCTTCAGCATCGCCTGCTTCAGCCATGTCGGCCATTCTCTGCAGAATCAGACGACTGCTTTCCATAGCGTCGAGCAGCCGGCCTTCGTCAGTCGCGCATTTGGGCGTGATCAGACAAACCTTCTCCTTCAAAGCCGTCAAATTGGCCGTCGAATAGCGCCGCAACAACCCGTCCAACTCGGTTTCAACGGCAGCATGCTTGCCGGTCTTTTTTTCGCCATGAGCTCCGGCCTTCGGCGCGCCATGGCCATCATCCGAAGCCATCGCAGCGCTCATCAGCACAGACAGCAATGCCGCGCCGACAAGGCGCCGCATCGATGGCAGCGCGTTGCCGGGCATCATTTTCGCGCCGGCAATATGAATGCCTGACCGCGGTTGTTCGCGGGCGTTGGAACCGGCGCCATTGGCGGCGGATCTTCACGGCGTTTCATCCCGTCAGGCGGGACGGGAAACAGAGATAAAGGCTTCTCTTCAGCCCCACCGGAACCGGCCTGTTGCATCATCCCGGCGCTGTAAGGACGTGCGACGGCCGCCGCTTCTCGCGCAGCCTGAGTCGGCGCAGCCGGGGCGGCATTGCCGGCCTTGGCCCCAAGTTCATCCGGAACCGCTTTGATAGGCGGCATGCCGGGCGGCGCCTGCCTTTCGCCAGCAGACTTCGGCATTTCGCCCTCTCCAGCCTGCTTGGCCGGAACCGGACGTGCACCTGGAACCGGCTTGAGCACCATCAGGGAAATGCGGCGATTCAATGGATCAGTAGCGTCGGCCGGATTAAGCTGCACACTGTCGGCAAACCCAGCCACCAGAGCGATTCGAACTTCGTCGAGACCGCCAGTGACAATCGCACGCCGCGCCGCATTGGCCCGATCACTCGACAACTCCCAGTTGCCGTAGCCAGCGATACCGCCGCCAAAACGGCGTGAGTCAGTGTGTCCCTCAATACGCAAGCGGTTCGGCAGGCCGCTCAAGACTTTGCCAATCGTGTTCAGCAGCTGCCGAGTTTGCGGCGCCATCACGGCGCTGCCCGATTCGAACATCGGACGGTTCTTCTCGTCAACGATCTGGATGCGCAGTCCGTCACTGGTAATGTCCATGAAAATCTGGCTCTTGACCTTGTCAAGTTCGGGATTTTCGGAAATCTGTTTGCCAAGATCCTGTTTCAGATCTTCAAGCTTGGCCTGTTCCTTCTTGTTGAACTTCTCGTCAACCTCCTCTTCGCTGCTGATCTTTGCCTGCGGCGTGTTGGAGTCTGCCTTCGCCTCTTGGCCGGCCTGCTTGAAAATATTATCGCCACCACCCTTGATGATGCGGGTGGCATCACCGGATCCGGAGCCTCCCTCCACAGCGATCCGTAACGGGTTCTGGAAATAGGCTGAAATACCTGCCAAGTCACCTGATGTGGTGGAACCCAGCACCCACATCAGCAGAAAGAAGGCCATCATCGCCGTCACGAAGTCAGCATAGGCAATCTTCCAGACACCGCCATGGGCTTCGTGTTTGGCCTTCTTGACCCGCTTGACAATGATCGGCGGCAGCGCCTTATCAGGAGCTGTTGCCACTACTTACCTTTGGTATTTTTGGTCTCTTCGTCGAGTTCCTTGAAGCTAGGACGCATGTCGGCGTAGAGAATTTTGCGGCCGAATTCGACCGCTGCAGGTGGCGTGAAACCATTCAAATGGGCCAGCAACACCGACTTGACACAAAGAAAAGCCTTGCCCTCGGATTCGGCGTTCTGCTCCATCACCGTGGCCACCGGGCCGACGAATGAATAAGCCAGCAAAATCCCCAGGAAGGTTCCGACCAATGCCGCACCGATCAACTTGCCGAGTTCTGCCGGCGGCAAGCCGATTGATCCCATCGTGTGCACCACGCCCATCACCGCAGCCACAATCCCGAACGCAGGCAAGGCATCGGCCACTTTCTGGATCACGCCGACAGGCACATGGGCCGACTCATGATGGACTTCCAGTTCCTGTTCCATCAGGCTCTCGATCTGCACCACATTCAAGGCGCCACCGAGCATCATGCGCATGTAATCGGTCAGGAACTCGATCAGATGGTGGTTCTTGCTGAGGGATGGATATTTCTCGAACAACGCGCTGGAATGCGGCTCTTCGATGTCAGCTTCCATCGACATCAAACCGTCGCGGCGGATCTTGTTGAGGATTTCGAACAACAGGCACAACAAGTCGAGATAAAGCCGCTTGCTTGCGTCAGCGCCCTTGAAGGCGGTCGGCAATGCTTTCAAGGTCATGGTCAAGATGCGCATGCTGTTGGATGCGACCATATAACCGACGGCAGCGCCGACAATGGTCAGCACTTCAGTCGGTTGCCACAGCACACTGATATGTCCGCCGTGCAGCGCATAGCCGCCCAACGCACATGCCATGCCTATGATCCAGCCAAGAGGGATCGTCATATCAGTTCAGCTCGCTTGAAAATCGAAGTCAACGCAGGACATCGAAAAGGGTGTTGGACGAAATCCGGCTGAAGAGCGAACGCGCCGCCTGCAGCTGGGCTTGGTAAGTTGCCAAATCTGATGCCGACTGCGCGATGTCGGTATCCATCAAATTCGACTTGGCCTCGGTTGCTGCCAGGCCTGCCGTGTTGTTGATGTCCTGGTAAGTCTGGACCTGCTGCCAGCGGGCACCGACAGCGCCTCGAGCACGGTTGACCGATTCAAACAACTGCTGGACCTGGACCATCGCATCAGCTCGTTGCGTCGAAGTCGTTGCGCCCAGATTGGTCGACCAGTCGGCCGTTGTGATCGCTGTCAATGCGGTCTGATCGGCCGCTGACAACGGGATTTCAGTCCCCATCATCAAGCCAGGCAGAACCTGCAAAGCCGGGTGTGCCGCATCGGCTACGCCCGCAGAGTAAAGCGGACGTCCCTGGCTGTCAGTCCGCGCAAGCTCGATCTTGATCAGGGCCATCTCCTGCTTGATCGAGTCCCCCACGATACTCACCTCATTGCTCGAGTAGGAACCGTTCTGCGACTGGACCAGCAGCGTCCCGAGATAGGCCAGTGAATCACTCAAATTACCGGTACTTTGATCAACTTGAGAATATTGAGAATCCAGCGCGTTCAGGTTGTCAGCGAAAACAACGGTCTCTGATTTCAACTGCTGCTGCTGAGAAGCACGCGTCACTGCACCGGCGTCCTGCGAGGCAGCGTCGATCCGCTTGCCCGAAGCAATGCGGCGATTGACCAGCGAAGCCGCCACGCTGGCGCTCGACATGGCATCAGCCGGTACTTGATAAATTTGCGATGTAGACACTCTCATCAGTTTACTCTCTTTAACGTCCAACCACAGCCATTAATCCATCAAGCATCGTCGCGTTGGCCTGCAAAATTTTGCTCGCTGCCGTGTAGGACTGCTGATACTTCAATAGATTGGCCGCCTCTTCGTCGAGATTGACCCCCGATTGGGACTGGAAATCATCAGTCAACTTTTTGTCCACTGCGGCTGAAGCGGTCTGACCCGAAAGATGCACAGAAACCTGGGCACCAACATTGGAGATGAACCCGCGCCACCCGGCGAGCATATTGGTCTGCAAAGCGCTCGCGCCGGTCGCGGTGTCTGCGCTGTTGGACTGCAAGGCAAGGCTCTGCAAAGTCGCATCGAGCTGGGTGAGCGAAGTTGCTGCGTCACCCTTGTTGAAGGATGCCAACTGGGTCAACGCCGTCATCACCGAGTTCGCCCCGGACGGAAGAACGCCGGCAGCGGCAGAAAAGAGATCCAGAAAGGAAGTCAATTTCGAGTCGGGCAATCCATTGGGCTGCAAAACAATCGATGGATCAGCCGCCAACTTCAATTGCGCACCGATCACGCCTTGAAGCACATCAGTGTGCAAAGCAGCAAGTACCGGTGGAGCCGCCATGCCGGGTTCGCCGAAGCGCATCGAAAACTTGATCGGCGAGCTTGGCGAAGCATCGTCCGGTACGGCTTGCAAATGGCCTGCATTTGCGCCGTTGACCAGCGGTTGCCCATCGACAAAGATATAGGCCTGTCCGCTTGCATTGACACCAAGATTGCCGCCGATCAGCGAACCGGCGCGCATCAGCAAGGCATCGCGCCGATCAAGCACCGCAGGCTCGACGGCGCCGGTCGCCTGAGTCTGGTTGTTTGCGATATTGATGTTGATCTGGGCAAGCTCGTCACCGATCAGATTCAGGTCCTGGACATTGGACTGCAAGGTAGAACGAGCATCGCTCTGCACAGTGGCCAAACCGTTTTGGAAATACTGGGCTGCAGACATCAACACGGTGCCGCTGGCTTTGACTGCATCCAGCGACGCCGCATCAGCGGGATTACGCGCCAAGGCCGCGAGACTGTTGAAGAAATTGTTGACTGGCGTATCCAGCCCGATCGAACTATCAACCACCTGCGCATCGAGTCCGGCCAGTCCGGTCGCAATCGTTCCGTGATAGGCCGTAACCCCGGCCTGTTGAACCCTTTGCTGCTGCAGCATCAAGCTCCAGTCACGGGTGAATCCGGCAATGCTGACGCCAGACCCGAGGGTTGTCCCGCCATTGGGGGCGAAAGCGGCAATGGTGGTCGCCAGGTTGCGCTTGGTAAAGCCGACTGTCGACTGCCCTTCGACGTTCTGGGAAGTCATGGCGATGCCGGCCTGCGCGCCTTGCAGCGCGGAAAAAGCAGTACTCCAGATTGAGCTTGTCATGATTATGGTCGTCTTGAATACTTTTCAGCGATTCTTCTATTACGGCGATCTTGTTTGATTTGCTTAGCGCGGATTGGCCGGCAGGACAGGATCGACATTGACCTGATAAGCCTCGGTGGCCTTCAACCAGCGACGCAAGGAATTGCCAAGCCCTAATCCGCCCGAGGCCGCGATCACGCTGGCCAGATGGTCATCAGCCATTTGCAGATAACCGGTCGATGGCGAAGCGGTTTCCGGGTTCAGGCTGGCACCGGCAGCGCGCACTTGCGACAGATATTGCCGCAGCAAGACCTGTTCGAACTGACTGGCAACGTCCGGTCCATTCTTGACGTTGTTCGCCCCATTGACGGGGATCTTCTGGCTCATTGCCCAGGGTTGGATGACCGGATTGTCCATATCAGATCACCTCGATTTCGGCCTTGAGCGCACCGGCGACCTTCATCGCTTGGAGGATCGAAATCATGTCGGACACATTGGCTCCGAGAAGATTCATCGCACGCACCACGTCGTCTAGCGAAGCCGCACGCGGCAGCGCGATCATCGCGGACTTCGGTTCCTCGATCGCAGCGGTGTCAGTCGTCGTCACCGCCGTCTCGCCGCGCGAGAACGGTTGCGGCTGACTGACCTGAGGCTCCTTGCTGACGCGCACCGTCAGCGAACCATGGACGATCGCACAAGGGTCGATCGTCACCAACTGGTTCATCACGATCGAGCCTGAACGCGAATTGATGATGACGCGCGGCCGCTCGGCCTCGGTGACCACATTGACCTGCTCCAGTTGCGCCAGAAAAGCCATCCGGTCGCCGGTATCGACGGGCAGGCGAACCTGCAGGAAGCGCGCATCGACCGGCAAGGCCGTGCCCGGGCCGAAGCGCTTGGCGATTGCCGTCAGCGTGTTCTGCATCAAGGTGAAATCGCTGCGAATCAGCTCGATCTGGATCAACTCCTGTTCGAGTTGCCCCGGCACACCACGCTCGACCGTGGCGCCCATCGGGATGCGCCCGGCGGACAGGTGATTGATCGTCACCGACGCCCCGCCACCGCCCGCCCCGGCGCCGTTGACGATGATATTGCCCTGCGCCATGCTGTAAACCTGACCATCGGCGCCGCGCAAGGGCGTCATCAGCAGCGTGCCGCCACGCAAGCTCTTGGCATTGCCCAGCGAGGACACAGTCACGTCGATCGACTGGCCCGGCCTGGAGAAAGCCGGCAATGTCGCGGTCACCATCACCGCAGCGGTGTTCTTCAATTGAATGTTCTGGCCGGCCGGCACCGACACGCCCAAGGCCTGGAGCATCGAGACCACGCTCTGCTTGGTGAATGGCGTCTGGGTCGTCTGGTCCCCGGTGCCGTCCAGCCCGACGGCCAGTCCATAGCCGATCAACTGGTTGTTGCGGATCCCGGCGACCGATGAAATGTCCTTGAGCCGTTCGCTGGCCAGCACCGGAGCGGTCAGCAATGGCAATGCCAGTGCGATACCCAACAGGGATTTAATCCAGGCGGCATGGAAGCGCATAGGAGCCATCAGAAAGGCCAGAACTTCAACATCGCACGCGTCATGATGCCGGGCGACTGCGCGTCATCAGCAGCACCGCGACCGCGGTATTCGATCCGGGCATCAGCCACCAGGGTCGAAGACACCGTATTCGAAGTCAGGTCCGTCGGGTTGACGACTCCGGCGAAACGGATGATCTCTTCCTCATCGCTGACGGCGAGGCGTTTTTCACCTGCGACCAGCAAATTGCCGTTCGCATAGACCTCGACCACAGTGACGGTAATCGTGCCCGAGAAATCATTGGCGGCGCTGCTCGAGCCCTTGCCGGCAAAATTATTGTCGCTGGTGGCAGCCAGCGACAAGCCGACCACACTGCTGAACAAGGGCACCTGAGATCCGGCGGTGACCTTGTCGGTCAAGCCACCCTTCTTGCTGGCGTCCGCCGAACTCTTCTTGTTGGCGGTGGTTTTTTCATTCAAGAGCACGGTCAAGGTGTCGCCGACGGTGCGGGCGCGCCTATCCTCGAACAAGGGCCGATAACCGGTGCTCAATCCGCCAATCGATGGAAACAGACTGCCCTGGCTCGCCGGCAAGGACAATGCAGGGCGTGGTTTGGCGGTGGTCACCGCCAACTCGCTGACGGATCGGTCAGCGCTTGAAGTCGGGGTTGAGCACCCGAGCAACAAGGCGCTGCCAAAGACGGTGACCAGGCCGGCGATCGAACGGAAATACATGGCAATCACCCTATTCAACTTTACAGCTGCGCCAGTTTCTGCAACATCTGGTCAGACGCAGTGACTGCTCGAGTGTTGACTTCGTAGGCCCGCTGGGCCTGGATCAACGACACCAGTTCTTCAGCCACATTGACGTTCGAAGCCTCGACATAAAGTTGCTTCAAAGTGCCGGCACCGTCAGTGCCTGGCAGACCGGGATTGGGCGTGCCTGAGGCGGCAGTTTCAACCAGCAGATTGCCACCGAGCGACGCCAGTCCACCCGGATTGATAAAACGCGCGATCTGCAATTCGCCGACCTGATTGGGCGCCACCTGACCGGCGATCTGAACCGCAACCTGCCCGGTTTCGCTGATTGTGATCGACGTCGAATTGACCGGGATCGTGATGCCGGGCGCCAGCACATAGCCGGCCTGATTGACGATCTGTCCTTGCGCATCGCGCGAAAAATTGCCGTCCCGGGTGTATGCCGTAGAACCATCGGGCAGCGTCACCTGGAAGAAGCCAGAACCGTTGATCGCCAGGTCGAGCTGATTGCCGGTCTGTGTCAACGCACCTTGCAAGAACATGCGTTCGGCCGAACCGGCCCGAACGCCAGTGCCGACCTGCAGTCCGCTCGGCGACTGTGACTGGCCGCCCGTGGGCCCGCCCGCAGCACGCAAGGTCTGGTAAAGCAGATCTTCAAAAACCGGCTTGATACGCTTGTAACCGGTCGTCGCAGCATTGGCAAGGTTGTTCGAAATTACATCCAGATTGGTCTGCTGAGCATCCAGTCCGGTTTTGGCAATCCACAGGGAACGAATCATCTTGGTTTTCCTTGGCCGCTATTAGCGACCTGTGATCAAAGTTTCGGCGCCGCGCGCGTTCTGGTCGGCAGACTTGATGAATTGCATCGACAAGTCAAACATCCGCTGCTGCGAGATCATCTGGACCATCGCCTCGGAGACACTGACATTGCTCGACTCCGATGCGCCCTGGCGAACCCGCACTGACTTGGCATCAGCCACCGCCAATGGGCGATTGGCCTGGTAGAAGCCATCCGGACCGCGATCGAGCGCACCCGGGTCGGCACGCGAAATCCGCAATTGCCCGACACGGGTTCCAGTAACTTCGCCCTCGCGGCGCGCATAGACCACGCCGTCCCCGCCGATTTCCGGCACCGAACCGGCAGGCATCAGCAGGTTGCCGTTGTCACCCTGCAGCGCGGCACCACCGGTAGACAAGACACCGCGCGAATCGACCGTCAGCTTGCCCGCCCTTGTATAGGCAAGCGATCCATCCTTGCGCTTGACGCTGAACCAGCCGTCGCCTTCCAGGGCCACATCGAATGGATTGCCGGTCTGTTCAATCCGGCCACCCACGCTGGAAAACCCGGGCGTCGACTGCACCGAAGAAATCCTCGTCTTGGCGCCATCGCCCTGCACCGGCACTGCGCGATAAGCATTCAGCTGCTCGCGAAATCCCGGCGTCGTCGCGTTGGACAGGTTGTTTGTTGTCACTGCCAACTGGTCGACCGCATTTTGAGCGCCCGCCATTGCAGTGAAGACCATGCGATCAAGCATCAGCGGCCCATCTGGATGGCAGTCGTCAACAAGGTGTCCGCTGCCTTGATGCTCTGCGAATTGGCCTGGTAGTTGCGCTGCTGAACCATCAACGCTACCAGTTCGGACGCCATGTCAATATTGCTGTTTTCCAGTGAAGATGCCTTGATCGATCCAAAGGATCCTGCAGTCGCGGTTCCGAGAACTGGCGCGCCGGATGCGAAGGTCTCCGCAAAGACGTTCTGGCTTGCCTGCCCCAAATTGGTCTGGCTGTTGAACTGCGCCAGCACCAATTGACCGGCCACCATGGTCTTGCCATTGGTGTATTGCCCGGTCATCACGCCTGTTTCATCGACCTTGACTGACGTCAAATTGCCGGCAGCATAGCCATTGGCGGCTGAATTTGTCACCAGGAAAGCCGAACCGAAGGCCGACATCGCCGACAGATCGATCGCTACATCGCACAGACTGCTGCCCTTGCTGTCTGACAGTTTGACGCTGTAGACCGAAGGCACTGCCGGACCACCATCGAGCGCCTTGGTCAAGGATCCTGTCAACTGTCCGTCGACAAATTGCAAAGTGCCAATTTTCGTCTTTTCGACTGCTGCGCTGTTCGCGTTCCAGGCCGACAGCGCCACTGCATCTGCTGTAGTCTTGGCAGCAGTGGCTGTGGTCAATGCGGTCAGATCGTCCCGAACCGCATCCTTCTTTGCAGAATAGGCCACCAAGGCCGCATTGGCGACAGTATCAGCAGAATTCGTGCCGGCCAGACCGGCAGCAATCGAAGCATCGAGCGTGGTCTGCGCGGTATCCACTGTTGTTTTTGCGGTGGCCACACTGGTAACGGCTGCGGTCTGAACCGCCTGCAGCGCAATATAGGTGTCGCTTGCCGCAGCCAATGCCGCCGTGGCAAAGGTGGACAGAGAAGCATTCACCGCCTTGTCCGCCGCAGACTTAGCAGCCAGAGCAGTCACCACAGCGGCCTTGGCTGCCACGAGTGCCAAAGCATTGGTGACGACCGCGGAAGTCGTCGTCGAAATGGCATCACCCGCAGTATTTGTCTGTGAGACCTGTGACATGGAGGTCAACAAAGTTGCCAGGTTGGTCTGATCTGAACTCGACTGCAGGACCGCCTGGCTGTAATCGCTGCTCGCCGACGCCGCCGTCGCAGCGGTGTTGGTCACGGCGTCGAGAAGTGCCTGGGATGCAGCTTGGGCAAGCGTTGCTTCGTCGCCCAAAGCCGCCATGCCAACATTCGCACCAACGGTACGCGTCAACTGAACGCCATCCGCCTGCATATAGACCTCGTACTGGGCTGCCGTGGCAGTGGCCTGCGGCGTGGTGGTGCTGCGCGGATCCGGAGCTGAGACAGTAGATACCTTCTTGAAAAACAAATTGACCACATGAGACAAGCCATTGCTGTCATAGACCGACACGGTCGTGCTCGAGTTGTAGGTCTTCGGATCATTGGCGTTGAAAACATTCGGCGTCGAGGTAATGACGCCGTTCACTACTTGCATCGGTGCGGCTGCCCGCATATCGAGGTTGGCATTCAGCGTCGCGGTTGTCGATGCCACAGGCGTCAGAACTGCAGGCGGGAGCTGCAAGGCCGAGATGGTGGGGGTCAATGCGGTCAGCGCGCTATTGGCCTGGTAGCCGGTCAGATAGAGCCCGTTGGCATTGACGATATAGCCGTCCTTGTCCACCGAAAATTGACCATTGCGAGTGAAATACTTGTCACCGGCACCCGCGCCAGGCAGACTGGACAGCCGGAACATGCCGTCACCTTGAATCGCCAGGTCGAGCGGTGAACTGGCGGCAACGATCGCCCCCTGGTTGTTGACAGTCTGCGCGCCGAAGGTCGAAACCCCCGAGGTGCCGCCAGACTGGACGGCTTTGAAATATTGGTCAACGAAGTTGTACTCGCTGGCCTTGTAACCGATCGTCGATGAATTGGCAACGTTGTTGCTGGTCACTTCAATGGCTGACTGCTGCGCCTTCAGGCCGGCAGATGCAATGTCAAATGCGCTCATGAAATATCCTCAAGGTTTAGTGAGTTGGGCCACGTCGGCCAGATTGATCGTCCGACCATCGGTGGTCAGCAGTTGCGGATCGCTGCCTGTGGCGGGGCGTGAAATGCCGCCGACCACACCAGCTGTCAGGGCCGTTGATGTCACGGCGGCTCCGGCGCCATCGCTGGCCTTCATCACCAGTTTGTAAGCGCCGCTGGCGAGACGGTTACCGGCGTAGCCTTTGCCATCCCAGTTGAACGTATGCAGACCCTGACTCAGGGCACCGAGGCTCAACTCGTCGACGGTAAGGCCGTTGCCGTCAATGATGCTGACCGTCGTCTGGGTCGAAGCAGAGCCGAGCTGGATGCCGAAAGTGGGCGAGCTGGTCGCATCGAGTGCCACCGAGTTACCTGGCGCCAGCACCGTATCGCCAATCAAGCTGGCGTTGTTCATGAACGTCTGCGAAGTCGCCTGCGTCAACATCGAGCTGATGCTGGAGTTCAACCGCTCGATGCCACTGGCCATATTCAGCTGCGTCAGCTGGCTGGTCATCTGGGCGGGATCTTGAGGGCTGAGCGGATCCTGGTTCTTGATCTGCGCCATCAACATCTTCATGAAGTTGTCTTGGGTCGCTTGCGCTGTTGTGCCCAAACTGTTGCTGGTCGCAGCAATCGCGGCATTGGCTGCCGCATTCGGATCGTAAGCAGCAATACTGTTAGGCAATGAAATAGGCGTTGTAGACATCAGGATTTCACCATATCGATTACGCGCTGCATCAGCTGGCGCGAGTTGCTCATCAGGTCAATATTCAATTGGTAAGACCGCGAAGCCGACACCATATTGACCATCTCTTCCACCGGATCCACATTCGAAGCCTGCACATAACCCTGCACATCAGCATTCGGATGCCCGGGCTTGAAAATCTTCTTCAAGGGTGCGCTGCTCTGGGTGACGGCCGCCACCTCGACGCCAGCACCGACCGAGCCGTAACCCGGCGTCGGGCGAAACACAACCTGGCGGGCGCGGTAAGCCTCGCCGCTGGACGATGTGGTTGATTCGGCGTTGGCGATGTTCGAAGCCACCGCGTTGAGACGCTGACTCTGCGCGACCGTGCCGCTGGCACCGATCATGAAAGAATTCATCAGGCTCATGGCTGTCCTGTCAAGGCCATCTGGCGTGAACGAACGGTGGCACCAAGCAAGGCCGCAGCAACCTCGAAACCGAGTGAGTTCTCGGCGAAATTGGCACGCTCTACGTCGGGGTCGACCGTGTTGCCGTCAATGCTCGGCTGCATCGCCGTGCGGTACAGCAATGCCGGGCCATCCATGCCGGTGTTGGCAACACCGAGATGCCGACCATTGCTGCCGGTCATGGCCAGCCTCGATTGGTATTGCACGCCTTGCATCTGCTCCTTCAACGCTGCATCGAAGGCGACATCGCGAGCCTGGTAGCCCGGGGTATCGGCGTTCGTCAGATTGGAAGCAAGAATCTGCTGGCGGTAGCCTCGCAGCTGCAGGGCAGCTGTGTTGAAGCTCATTGGATCGAATTCAGGTACAAGTTTCACGGCAGTCTCATTGACGTAGTGTCAACTAACTAGCAATTACCGTGCCAATCGCTTTAATTGCTTTTTGATCCGATTGAACTTGCTTTTGCCGCTTCAGGCAAATCGTCGCGGAAATTGTTGTCGCCCCAGGTGGCGCAATTTGCCGCTTGCCGGCGTGACAAGCGGCAAGCTTTGCCGCTTGTCGCTTGCCGCGCCGAGGCTCAAGGCCTGCGCCGGTTCATTTCCTCTTGCAGCGCCTGAAAACGCAAGGCCTGGTCGCGGTCTTGATCAAAGGGGCCGGCAAGCATCCAGACAAAGCCCATGTTCGAGACCACTGAACTGATGACTGTGCCAATGAACATCGGCAACAGATAATTGCTGCTGTAATAGCCCACCCCGATGGGCTTGACGACGGCGAATATGCCGATCAGGCCGAAGCCGATGGCATATACGCTATAGCCGACTGCGATCATCCTGACACCATCCGAATTTCCCGTCTGACGCGGCTGCAAGGCAACAAAAATCAGCAACAACGCCGCACCAGCCTGCAACATATGGATCACAGCGATTCCTGCGGCGGGTTCCACCCCGAGCCATCCCAGGAAGAACCCGAAGCTGGTGTGGAGGACAAATGCCACCCACAAGCCGAGGTTGAGCTTCGGCCTGAGCATCGGGTTTGCAAGCGCCACGGCCCGTTGCAGGATCGAGACAACGACCATGCTTGAGGCCAGTACATAGAGGGTGAAGTTGAGGCGATCTCCTTCCCAGCGCAAAGCCAGCACCAGCGAGCCCACCGCGTTCAGCAGCAAGGCAAACCACCATCCCCTCACCTGCTGCCTGTCCTCGGCCCCCCCTCTGAAGATCAGCCAGATCAGCAAGGCAAACAGCGCATGCAAAGTCACCAGCAGACAGCCCATGGCCGTGCGGTCGATCACTTCGATGAAATTCATTTCAGCAAAACCTCGTATAGGTCAGCAGAGTGAGCTCTCTGGTTGACCGCTGGAATCAGTTCGATTCCTTGATCAAGCGGGCCGAAGCGGGCTGCGTGGGACGCGCATTCATCGGATACAGGTGCGAGAAGATGGCGATCTGTTCGGCAGAAATCTGCACCGGCGTCTTCATCACCATCCACAGCACCCCTTCGCTGCAGGGCGGCGTGGTCAAGGAACCCATATAAGTGAAGTAGCGTCGGTCTTCGGGCAGCAGATTGGTGACGTCGATCGGCGCCGTCACTGCGACATCTTCACTACGCTCCAATGGCAGGTTGTTCCACACGGCCTGAATCACCGACTGGGCAGCGCCGCCACGGTTCAGCAACACGGCCACCACGGCCAAGCGGCCATCGATGTCCTTGTGTACGAGGTGAACCACCATGTCGAAGGCGCGCCCATTGACGCGCTCTTCGGCAGGCTTGTGGAAATGGAACTGGACCAATTCGTACCTGCTCCCCAAAACTTCGATCGTGCTGCCAGGTGCGACGTTGACCTGGATGGTGTGACCGTTGTCGAGAACCCGGTAACCGCCCGGCTGATAGTCG
Source organism: uncultured Burkholderiales bacterium (assembly GCA_903820745.1). Taxonomy (GTDB): domain Bacteria; phylum Pseudomonadota; class Gammaproteobacteria; order Burkholderiales; family Burkholderiaceae_C; genus Paucibacter_A. The sequence goes on along the minus strand of CAIJIT010000159.1, from coordinate 23,771 downwards.
AACTTGACCGGCGCGAGTTCCACCTTGACGCCGTCACGGATGTCGATCGGACTCTGGCGAGTGCCGGTCGAACATTTGTTGTTTTCAGGGCTGAGCTTGCCCCAATTCTCCGGGCCGCCAGCACCCGAGTAGGACCAATGGGCCACATGCTCAGCCGCTTCCTTTTGTTCAACGGCTACTACACGCTTGCGCGGCGCGGCGGCGGTTGCAGCGGCTGCAGCAGGCTTTTGATCAGAAGTCGTCAGAATGACCTCTCCCGATCCCGCAACGCGTTCCGCCAGCAATTTTCTCAAGGCTTCATCGGTATTGGGCCTGGTCTTTTCAGCCGGTTTGCCGTGCGCATCGGCCTTGGCGTCCTTGCCTTCAGCGAGTTTGGCCTTCAGCGGCGACATCGAACCGGCTTCTGGCGCAACCCCAGGCTTGATCGACGAAGGCTTGGCTTCCGCTGCCGGCTCATTGGCGCCCGCAGTAGACATGAACAGCAAGGCGCTGCCAAGGACGATGGCAGAGATCAAGGGGGTCAATTTATGTTCACGCATCATGCGTCACTCCTGTGGCTGGGGTTTTCAATCGAAGTCGCTGCAATGCAGCATCGGGGACGGTGGGGGCAGCAGGCGCTGTGATTGCGCCCTGTCCGGGTGCCGCCGGAGCGGACACTGCCTTCAAGCTATTGACGTCCGAGCAACTGGGCCAGGACGGCGAATTGGGCAGGGGCAAATGCGATGGCGTCGCTGAAGCGAGCGGCAACGGCACCGCCTTGGCTGGGAAGAACCTTCGCCACCAGGGTTGCGGCGCCACCGGGCCGACAGCTGAATTGTCAAGTTGCATCACACATTGACGCAATTCCAGCGCCATTTCGCGGGGGTTGCCCAGCTGGCCCGAGACCAGACCAGCGGCCAGTGGATGCAAACAACCCTGAAATGTAAGCAAGCCGAGATCGCTGAAGCGTTCGCGCGCCTTGGGTGATGCCGGCAGTCGCGTCACGACACATTGCAGTTGGCGCCCCAGATCCAGTGCGCGCTCGCAGGTCTGTGGTTCACCAATCCGCAATTGCTCGACCAGGGGTGCCAAACCGTTGACCGGCGCCTCGCAATCCTGCAATGTTTGTTGCCAAACATCCAGTTGTGTTTTTGGCATCGCTGCGGGTACGGTCGGTCGAAGAACATCATCAATTTCTGCAAAGCCTGGCCCGCAGAAGAAGAACAAGAGACAAAGGATCAGGTTACGCATGGTTGAAGCTATTTGTTCTGAGGTCGACTCAAGGTGCCGTCGGAGCCGTCGGCAGCCTCAAGCGGCCAGCGGGTTGTCCGGCGCTGAAGCCCCGGTCAACGAACTGAAGCGCCGCCTGGGTGATCAAATTGGACAAAGTCGGCAACTGCAAGGCAACCAGACCCAGCACCACCAGAGCCAGCGGTGCACTGATCGAAAATCCGACGGACATCAGGTTCAGCTGTGGAGAAATGCGAGTGATCACGCCGAGCATGAAATTGGTGAACAGATAAAGCGCAAAGCTCCCGCAGGACATCACCAGTCCGATTGAAAATGCTCCACTGATCAAGCCAAGCAAACTCTGCAGATCCCAGCCGGAAGGCCAGGCTCCGAACGGGACAGCCGCAAAGCTGCCGGCAATCCGTTCGATGAACAACAGATGCACGTCGCCAATGAAAAAAGCGGCCAGCAATGACATGCCGAGGATTTCTCCCATTGCTGTCGAAGGCAGGGCAGCCTCCGGGGCGATCGCAGTGGCAAAGCTGAAACCTGCGTGCATCGACAAGGATTCGGCAAGAAAATCAACAGCCAGCATGGCCAGGCGCAAGGAGAGCCCGCAGACCACCCCGATTGCCAATTCACTGCCCACGGTCAACATGCCGATCTGCTTCAATTGTTCCAGCGATGGCAAGGCTGTAGGAGCCACAGAAAATGTCAAAAGCAAGACCGGCGCGATGCGCAGCGAGATCGGAAATGAGCGAAACGACAGCATCGGCAGGGTCAGGAACAGCCCGAGAAATCGCACTGACACCAGAGCGGCAGCAGTGCCGAAAACCTCGATCAGGCGCAGGTCAAAGTTCATGACGTTCAGCCCGCAATCACCGGGATACGCGTAATCATCTCGCGCACATAGTCGACGAATATGCCCAGAGTCGCCGGTCCGGTGATCCCAATCACGAACATGACAGCGAGCATCTTGGGGACGAACACCATTGACGGCTCGTTGATCTGCGTGGCCGACTGGATGGCGCCCAGCACAATGCCGACCACCAGCACGGTCAGCAGCGTCGGGCCCGCCAGTACGACGGCCATTCGCAATGCCATCAGGACCAATTCGATGACGAGACTTGAATCCATCGGCTCAACGGGTCAAAAAGCTCTCGACGAGCGAAGCTGCAATCAAGCTCCATCCATCGGCAAGCGTAAAGATGATCAGCTTCAACGGCAGCGAGAACATCACCGGCGAGACCATCACCATACCGACCGAAGTCAGGATGCTCGCCACGGCGATGTCGACCACCACAAAGGGCAGGAAAATGACGAATCCGATCAGAAACCCTGTGCGAATTTCCGAGATCGCAAAGGCCGGTACCACCACACGCAGCGGGGCCGATTCGCGGTCAGTCAGGTCGACACGGGCCATCCGGGAAAACATTGCCAGATCCGACTCGCGCGTATGCTGCAGCATGAAGGTCTTGAGCGGACGACTGCCTTTTTCCAGCGCTTCCTCGAAACCGATCTTCTTGGCTTGATAGGGCTGCCAGGCTTCAACCTGGATCTTTTCCAGCACCGGATTCATGATGAACAAGGTCATGAACAAGGACAAGGCCACCAGCACCGCATTCGGCGGCATCGACTGCAGACCCAAGGCCTGCCGCAACAAAGAAAAGACAATCAGGATGCGGGTGAAACTCGTCATCAGCATCAACGCGGAGGGTATGAAACTCGCTGCCGTCAGCAACAGCAGACTTTGCACCGGCACGCCATAGTTGGTGCTGCCGCTCAAACCTGGGGTTGAAGAAAACAGCGGCATTTCCTGCGCACCGACCGCACCACAGCACAGAAGTCCGGCGACTACCCACCAGAGATGAACAGCGCGCATCAGTTGGAATCCGCGGGGATCGATGCGGCGGACCGCGCGACTGCCTGGTAACTGCTGTCGGCATCGACATCGACCACGCGATCGATCAGAGTCAGCCCGGTTGGGCCTTGCGCAAGCAAGAAGCGCTGGCTGTCGCATTCAATCAAAAGCAATCGGTCACGGGGCCCGATCGGCGTGATGGCCAAGGTCTTCAAGCGGCTGTTGGACTTGCCCGCAGACATGCCGCCACGCCGCCGCCATGCCAGCGTGCCTGCAACCAGCAGCAAGACGACCAGCATCAGCAAAGACAGCGAGGTTCCAACCATATCAATCAACGGTTGAGCTTGCGCAGCCGCTCGGCAGGCGTGACGATGTCGGTCAGGCGAATGGCATAGCGGTCATTGACGATCACCACTTCGCCCTGCGCCACCAGCGTGCCATTGACGACCACGTCAAGCGGATCGCCGGCCTGCACGTCCAATTCGATCACCGAGCCGTACGTCAGTGCCACCAGATGGCGGATCTGCATCTTCGCGCGGCCGAGTTCCACCGCGATCTGCACTGGCACATCCATCACCAGTTCGATGTCGTTGGCACTGCCGCCTGCCGGCGTGTCGTCGAGCAAGGAATAAGTGGCGGGCTTGATCTGTTGACGCCAATCGCCACCGCCCAAAGGCTCAGCGGGGTTGGGCGTTGGGGTGGTCTCTGTATTCAAGTTGTGCCTCGTTCTGGAAAGTTGTCAGTCGATGCGGCTGCATCAACGCGCTCGCGGAACCGCGGACTCAGCAGACCGCGTTCGGCAGGCCGCTTGCTGAATTCGATCGGATGGTTGATTTCGGAAATCTTGACCGCATAACGGCCGTTGCGCACGCCGTAGGCGCCCTTGATCATCGGCAAACCGTCAACCATCACGGTCAGCGGCTCCTGCACCTCGATCGGCAGCAGGTCGCCGACATTGAATGAGAGCACCTCGCCGAGCGTACCGGCCCGCTTGGCCAGCGTTGCAATCAGTTGCACCTGCGCGGACTGCATTTCCGTGCGCAGGTTGTCAGTCCAACTGGTGTCGTCATCAGCCTGAAAAGCCTGCATCTGGCTGAACAAGAGCGATTTGATCGGCTCCAGCACCCAGAACGGAATGCACAGGTCGACCGTGCCCTTGCGACCATTGATGTCGACAACGAAGCGGCAATGCAGAACCATTTCTTCTGCATCGGTGATGCGGGCGAACTGGAAGCTGGTTTCCTGACGCAGGAAATCAAACTTGATCTCATGCACAGACTTCCAGGCCTTCTCGTATTCATTCAGCAAGCTGTCGACCAGGCGGCGGATGATCCGCAATTCGATCGCCGTGTATTCCTTGGTCGTCACCTTGGGCGGCAATTTGCCTTCACCACCGAACATATTGTCGATGACGATATAAACCACTTGCGGGTCGATGATCCAGCAACCCACACCGCGCAAAGGCCTGATGTTCACCAAGTTGATGTTGGTGCGCTCGGGAAAGCTGTTCACGAACATCTCGTAAGGCTTGATCTCGGGCAACATGACGTCGAACTCGACCGGACGACGCACCATGTTGTAGAGCGTCAAACGGGCCGTCCGGGCAAATCGTTCGTGGATCAACTCAAGCGTGGGCATGCGCCGCTTGACGACACGCGAAGCCTTGTCGAACATGAATTTACCAGGCTCGGCGTCCTTTGCCGCTGGAGGAGAAGTTGCTTCGCTCATGCGCTGGTATTCAGGTCTGGACTCATTGCATCACAAGGCTGTTGAACAACACACCCTGCACTGGAAGATCCATTTCAGTCACCTTCCAGAACTGCGCTGCAGCCTCCTTTGCGACTGCGCTGTACGAAGCACCACCCGCGGTCTCGGTCGGAATCGCACGCAAACGCTCGAGGTTGCGCAGATCAGCCGTCGATGGATCCTGCTGCAGGATGAAAATTGCCGTCAGCTGAGGTTCGATGATGGCGTTGATGACCAGCGCCACATCCTTGGCCATCGCTTCCTTGCCTTCGACCGTGGCGAGTTCCGTCACTGTGCGGGCCGAAAGCACCGCAAGAATTCGGTCACGCACCAGTGGCAGGAACTCGTTAATGCGTTTCTCGGTCGCCGAATCGGCCGTCCTCAACACCAACTTGGTCTGCAGATAATGTTCGCCGCCCTTGCCCGGCAGATTGACCAGGAAGTCATCCAGTGCAATGAACACCGGCGGCTTGTTGTCTTTCTTGTGCTCGAGTTGCTTCATCAAGCGGTTCTCGACCGACTTCTCGCTTTCTTCCTCTGCATGCTTCTTGTCAGCAGCCTTCTTCATGTAAAAGCCCCCGCCTGCCAGCAAGGCCACAACGACCCCTCCGATGATCAAGAGCTTTTTCGATTTTGCAGGTGGAGCGGCCGCATGGCCGTCGGCTGCTGCGCCATGCGCATCTTTGGCGCCTTCTGCGCCGTGGGGCTTTTCTGCTTCTGCCATGGGTGCCTTCTATGTTGAGATGATTGCCGTCAGGCGTAGAAATTGAGTTGACTTGTGCCGACTGGCGGCTTGCTTCTTGGCAGCGTTATGGCTGCAGTTGCCAGCGCGGTTGGAGCGGTCTGATCAGGCCTTGCTGCTTGCGCTTCAGGCTGATTGCGGCCTTCCGATGACGAAGGCTGCCCCCCTCTGCCGACATCGACCTGCAGCGCCAGACCAAGACCCTGCATCGTGTCGACCAGTTGATCGCGCCGTCCGTCGAGCGATTGACGCAAGGTTTCGCTCGCCGCATGGACCACCAGATGGGCCTGGCCATTGCCGTCCATTTTCATATCCAGCGTCAGCGGCCCCATCGTTTCGGTCTGCAACTGCATCTGCAAACGGCCTGGCACCCCGTTGCCGGCAGCCAGCACATCCGGATTGCTGATGACTACTGCCTCAGCCTTCAGCGCAGGCAAAGTGGCCTCCACCGGGGCCAGAGTCGCCTGATTACCGGCTGCTTGCTGGTGCAAAACCAGCCCCGCCGGCAAGCCTGCTGGCGCCACGTCTTCTTTGGAAGGCCGTGAGTCGCTGCGGCCTTGTTGCGGCAGATCGGCATTGCCGGGGTTCGAATCCTTGGCGTTTGCACCCAGCACCGCCACGACAACGGCGGCTTGCCCATCGCCAACGATTTCTGGAGTCCGCTGAACCTGAGCGGAAACCTCGGCATGTCCGGCAGATCGCCCAGTTTGCGCGGCCAATGGCAAGGTAACAACTGCATCGGCGGCCGTATCGGGCTCAACAACGGCAAGCAATGAGTTGCCCGCTGGCGCGGCCGGCAATGTAGATACCGGGTTGGCAATCTGGCTGGCTTCAGAAGATCCCGAGGCCGCAGCGGCCACAACAGAAGTTTCAGCTGAAACTTGACCCGGGACCTTGGTCTCGCTGACAACAAACACCGCCGTCATTCCTGCCGGCAAGGACATCGAAGCCTGATTGGCTGCTTTGGTCGGCAACTCATTGCGCTGCTGGGCAAGCGCCAAGTTTGAATCCACCGCAACGGCGACCGACTCTAAAGCAGCAGCAATCCGCAGCGGAGCTACAACTGTATCTGCTGCATCCCCGGCGGAAGCTTCAGCCTGGATTGGCTCAGCAGCAATCGTGATCGGACTTCCGACAGCAGCATCAACGGTCGTGGCGAAAACTGGAATTGCTGGAGTTTTCGCCCCAGCGACAGTGGTCGCGACCGGATTTGCAGGCGCCGTTTTAGTAGCAACAGCAGGTGCCGCCACCGCCATGATGCTAGCCGCCGTAGCCGTAGCAGCGACTTCAACCGTTGTAGTCGTGGCAGCAGCTTCAGCATGAGCAGCAAGAGCACTAGTAGCCGCGAGCGCCGCTGTCGCAAGCGCAGCGTCAGCCGAGCCTGTCGAAATGGCTGCCGGCACATCCTGAGTCAGCACCCCCGCCTGCAGCATGGCGGCAAAAATTGCCGCTTGCTCGGCATCAGGCTCCGGAAGCATTTGCCGTTTTGCCGCTTTTCGCGCAGTTTCAAGCAATTTTGCAGCTGCGTCATCGCTCGGCAAATGCTGCGCCAGCGTGGCTTCGAAGCCCCCCGGAGCATCATTCGCAACCATGGCAGTCGCCGCCGCCGCAGCATTGCCCACCGGGCTCGCCGTCGTTGCCGAGCCGCCAGCGCTGGACTGCGACGACAGCATTGAAACCAGTTTGTTTTGAATATTTATCACGGGATTACCATTTTACCTGCAACATGAGTTGCAAGTAATGTGCCAGATCCTGAAAATTAGGCAATCTAACGCGACAAACGCGAATTGATCACTTCCTCGACTTCTCGATCGGCCCGCCGTTCCACCGCAAGTCGCTGCTCTCGCAACTCCTTGTCGAGCATCTTCTGCAGAATGGTCGAGCGGTGCTGCACCTGGATCAAGGCGCGCTGCAAGGCCTGGCAGCGCTCACCTTGCTCGGCAATGCCAGTTTGTTGCTGATACGACGTTGTATGCAGTCGCTGCCCGAAGGCAAATGCATCGGTCACATAGCTGACGCCTTGCGCTCCCGCCTGCACATTCAATGCCGCATGCCGGTACTCGAAACCGAATTCTTCCAGTTGCGCATTCATCGCTTTGGCGCGCTGCAATGCTGTCAATCCGGCGCGCAACTCGGCCGCCGCCCGGTTTTCACGGGTGCGCGCCAATGCGACCATCTGGACCAGCGTTGCGATTTCCATCTCAAGTCCCGCCCGCGCTGTCGCTCAACAGGGTCAAGGCCTGCAGCGAAGCCGTCAGGTCAAAGGCCTCGCCTGGCGCCTGCTGCAAAAAGAACGATAACTGCGGCCAAACGCGCAGCGCCGTATCGAGTTCGACATCACTGCCCGGGCTGTAAGCCCCCATTGCCACCAGATCCTGACTGCGCATGCGGCGACCGAAAAGTCGTTTGACCCGCCGCGCCTGCGCCATCTGCGTGGCATCGGCAACCCTGGGCATCACGCGTGAAATCGAACGCTCGATGTCGATTGCCGGGTAATGCCCGGCCTCGGCGAGTTCGCGCGCCAGGAAAATATGGCCGTCAAGAACGCCGCGGGCGGTGTCAGCGACCGGGTCGCTGCTGTCGTCACCCTCCAGCAGCACGGTGTAAAAGGCCGTGACCGAAGCATCCTTGTCTTCGTTGTTGCCGACCCGCTCGACCAGTTCAGGCAAGCGCTGGAAAACGCTCGGCGGATAGCCGCGCGACACCGGCGGCTCACCCAGGCCCAACGCGATCTCGCGCTGCGCCATTGCAAACCGCGTCAGCGAATCCATGATCAGCACGACATGCTTGCCTTGGTCGCGAAACCAGGTCGCCACATCGGTAGCGAACCAGGCACCACGCACTCGGGCCAGCGGTGCCGAATCTGCGGTGGCGACAACGACGACCGTGCGTTTGAGCGTCTCCGGGCCGAGGATGTCCTCGCAGAATTCGCGCACTTCTCGACCGCGCTCGCCGATCAAACCGACCACCACCACATCGGCATCGCATTGCCGCGCCAGCATGCCCAGCAGTACGCTTTTTCCGACGCCAGTGCCGGCAAAGATCCCAACTCGTTGACCCCGACCAATTGTCAGCAAGCCATTGATCGCGCGCACGCCAACGTCGAGTGGCTCATGGATCGGCGAGCGCCGCAACGGATTCAACCGACCGGTGCCCTGCGCCGGCACACCGGTGAGTTCGGCCGGCAAGCCGTCGAGCGGCCGTCCGAACCCGTCGACCACCCGGCCCAGCAGCGAACTGCCGATCGGCAGCGCGCGTTGGCGTTCCATCAACTCGAAACTGCCCCCCGTGTCGGCCGGCGTTCCTGCCGGATAGACCAGCGCGCCCGGGCCGACCGAAGTTTCGGCGTCGAGCGCCATCAAATGAGTAATGCCGTGGTCGAAAGACACACAACAAGCCTCGATCGTTCGGCCGTCACCGGTACGGATCAGCGCGCGCTGGTCGATTGCCAACGGCAATCCTTCCACTTCCAGGATCAGCCCGTTGATACGCACCAGACGACCGCAGCGCACCGAAGTCGGCGCGCTCTGCAAACGGCGCTGACAGGATCCCAGCGTGACCCTTGCCTTTTCGATGGCGTTGAAAGCCTGCATCATCAATCCAGCGACAAGCCGAGTGCCGCCCGGACCAGCGCATTGCGCGCCGCAGGTCCGATGTCCAGCCTGGTGCCGCCAACCTCGACAAAAGCCCGCCCGGCCGGCAGATCCGCATCGACGACGATCACATGACCGAAAGGCAGGTCAAAACTGTCAAGCGACTCGAGCCAGATTTTTTCGTCGGCGGGTCCGATGCGCAGCAGCAGCTTTTCGCCCGGCAAAGGCAGATGCATCAAGGCCTCCTGCACCGCCTGGACGAAAGCCGCGCGCTCGAAAGAAGCGTTGCCGGTCAGCCGCTGCGCGATCAGCAGGGCCAGGTCGACCACGGGGGCTGCAATCGCGTCGGGAAACTCGGCCATTTCATCGATCAGCAGTTTCAGCGCTGCCGCGAGCTTCTCAAGCTTGGCTTCTGCCGCATCGAAGGCCTCATGGTGCCCGGCCTCGCGACCTTCGGACAGCCCGCGAGCCAACCCTTCCGCCAGACCTTCCTCTGTGCCTTGCGCCAGCCCCTCGGCATGACCTGCCAACCGCGCAGCATCGAAGGCAGCGTCGATTTCCTCCTGTTTCCAGGAAGGCGGTGGCGGCGGCGGCGGCGGCGGCGGGTCGAATGACGGCAGCTTCCAGGGACGCGGCGTCACGAATTCGTCAAGCCCTTTCATGCGGCAGCGCTCGATTCAACATCAAAGGAAGGCATCGGCTTGTTTGCCACGTTCCATGATCATGCGACCTTCGGCATGCAGCATGCGCCCGGTGGTGAGGATCTGTTTCTGGCTCTCTTCGACTTCCTGGACCTTGACGGGGCCCTTGGTCTCGAGTTCCTCGCGCACCGCTTCGGCGGCCCGCTTGGCCATGTTCTTGAACAACTTCTCGCGCAGACGCGGGCTGGCTCCCTTCAGGGCAATCACCAGCATGGGCTGGGCCACTTCCAGCAGCAAGGTCTGGAGTGAACGGTCTTCCAGGTCGATCAAGTCTTCGAACGTGAACATATGTTCGACGATACGTTCGGCCAGCTCCGGGTCGTAAGCGCGAATCCGCTCCAAGGCCTTCTGGTCGATACCGCCGGAGAGGAAATTGAGGATGTCCGCGGTCGGTCCGACACCGCCAACCTGGCTGCGCTGCTGGTCCGCATCCGGGCCCATCACGCGGCCCATCACCTCGTTCAACTCCTTCAACGCGGCTGGCTGGACCTTCTCGAGCAATGCCACTCGCAGCAGGATTTCATTGCGTTCCTCGTCCGCGAACAGCTTGGAAACGCTGGAAGCCTGTGCCGCTTCGAGGAAAACGAACACCGTCGCAATGATCTGCGGATGCTCGTTCTTGATGATTTCATAGAGGACATCGGACTCCATCCGCTTGAGCCCCTCGATGCCCGACATGTCGATCGCAGACTCAAGCCGGCCCAGCAGGTCCGAAGCGCCCTCCATACCCAGAGCCTTGTTGAGCATGTTCTGCATGAACGAATCAGTGTCGAATGCAACCTGGGCATTGTTCGACGTCGTTTCCTTGAACTCGCGCAGCACTTCCAGCACCAGGTCGCGCGACAGCGCTCGCACGACTGCCATCTTGGCCGACAAGCGCTGCACTTCGAACGGCGTCAATTGGCGCAGCACATCGGCAGCCGCTTCGGCACCGACCGCCAGCAACACCACCGCAGCCTTCGACGGCCCGTCGAGATCGGCAATGCTGGTGATCGTGCCTTGCGCGCCTTTGACGCCCTCCTTGAGGGCTTCGGCCATGGATAACGCTTTGGGGGCCTTCGGCAGGCCGTCATCATCTAGTTCATCGGCCATATCAGCTCCCGGATTTGTTGTTGTGATTGGCGTCTTCGCTCAACCACTTGCGCAATACAGCCGTTGCATCGGGCGAGCGCTTCATGAAAGCATCGCGCGCCGCGGCTATTTCAGCTTCGATCGAATTGGGGCGAGCCGATGGCGCCACGTTCAACGCGGACCCGGCTGCAGGCGCTGCCCTGCTTGCCGGCCGGCTCGGCGCTTTCGGTTTGGACTTGAACCAGTCGAACATATTGACCTTACTTGTCCTTCACCTGGCCAAGCCATTCCTTGAAGATCGAAGCCACCACGCGCGGATCCTTGGTCACATAGTCCTTGGCGTAGGTGATCAATTCCTCATACTCGCGCTGCTTGTCCTCCTCGAGGCGCTTGCGTTCGTCCTCGCTGCGGCGCTTGTCTTCCTCCAAGCGCAGGCGGTCTTCGTCTTCACGCATGCGCTTGTCTTCTTCTTCCAGACGGCGGCGTTCTTTCTCGAGTTCGATTTCCAGACGGCGCTTCTCGCGGGCCTGCGGCGACATCGTCGCCAACTCGGCCTTGATCTTCTCGTCGAATTCTTCCTCCATCCGCTGCGCTTCCTCGCCCTCGGCCTTCGGCGGTGGGAACAGGATCGGGCGCACGACACCGAGGAAGACAAAGCCCAGCGCACCGGCCAGCAAACCGTACTTCAGGAACTCCTTGCCCATTTCCTGGAATCCGGCATCGCGCCAGATCGAGGTATCTTCGGCCGGCTCGACGTTGAAAGGAATGTTCGAAACGCTGACGGAGTCACCGCGCTGCTGATTGAAGCCCATGGCGTCACGCACCATCTGGTTGATCTGCTTCATCTCATCCGCACTGAACGGCACCGAAGTCGGCTTGCCCGCCTTGTCGACGCCCTTCTTGAAATTAAGAATGACCGCTGCCGACACATGCTTGATCTGACCACGACCCGGCTTGGTGGTCTGGATGGCCCGGTCGACTTCGTAATTGAAGGTCGATTCCTTGCGGTTGGCATTGCTGGTCTGCATGCCGGTCAAGGGCGATGTCGCCGTTGCCCCGCCCTGCTGGGTCGGCGGCTTCGATTCGAGCGGCGACTGCGCTGGCTGCGGCGGCTGATTGCTCAGCGCGCCGGGAATGCCACCCGCAGTGGTGATCGGTCCGGTCGCTTCCAGACTCTGCTGACTGCGGATCGCGCTCTTTTCCGGCGGGGAGTTGGGCGTGAAGCTTTCTTCCGTGCGTTCGATCTGCGTGAAGTCCAGTTCTACCGACACCTGGGCCCGCACGTTCTCGCGCCCGGCCACCGGTTCGACGATCGTGGCGATGCGCTTGGCAATCGTGCCTTCGACCTCGGAGACATATTTAAGCTGTGTCGCATCCAGCCCGAGTGCACCCATGCGGGACGGGTTCGGCGCCAACAGATTGCCTTCCGAATCCATCACCGTCACCGACTGCGGACTCATCTGCGGTATCGACGAGCTGACCAGATTGGTCACTGCGATCACCTGACCATCGTCGAGGAAGCGGCCCGGATGCATTGTCAACACCACCGAAGCGGTCGGGCGCTGCGCATCGCGACTGAAGGCAGACTGTTTCGGAATTGCAACATGAACCCGCGCCATCTTCACCTGGGTCATCGACCCGATGGTCTTCGACAACTCACCCTCAAGGCCGCGCTGGTAGTTGATCTGCTCGACGAACTGGCTGGTTCCGAGCTTCTGGTTTTCCAGCAATTCGAAGCCGACGGTGCCGGCCTTGGGCAGGCCTTGGCCCGCCAGACGCAGCCTGGTTTCATGCACCACCGGCCCCGGCACCATGATGGCGCTGCCACCCGGCGTGAACTTATAAGGCACATTGGACTGCTGCAACGCCGCGATGATCGCCGCGCCATCGCGCTCACTGACGCCAGAGAAGAGGACCTGGTAGTCCTCCTTGCTGCGCCCGCTCATCGCCACCGTGATGACAATCGCCGCCAGCATCACCGCGGCGGTGCCGATGATCAGCTTTTGCAGCATCGGCAAGGCCATCGCATGGGCGGCAAGATCCTGCGCGCGGCCTAAAAAGCCTTCGCGCGGCGCTGCGTTCGACTGCGCCCGAGCCTGGCCACCGCCGATATTCAGAGTGGTGCCGGCATCTGCCGACCCCCCTGTCGATCCACTTGAGTCACTCAAAATTGAATCTCATTAATTTTGACCACATCAGCAATTATAACGTTTTACTTGTTTAGCGGAGCATATCGTTTACATTACATCTTGTGAATCAGTTTATCGCCTCATCTTGACCGCACCATCCATCGTGAACCAGCCGTCGACGTCGACCCTTGCACTGCAACAGGCCTTCGCCGAGTTCGCAGCTTCGACCGAACAGCTTGCCCGGCAGGACGAAGAACTGCGTCAGGCCGTCGAGTTGCTGCGTCAGGATCTGGCGCAGACGCACTCGCGTCTGCACGAAGAGATGCACCGGCGTGCCAGGTCGGAGGCGCAACTCGGCTCGATGTTTGCATCGGCCCCCTTCGGCTTGATCGCGCTGGCTGCGGGGCGGGTGACCGGATTCAACCAGGCCGCTGCAGCGCTGTTCCCCGATCTGGCAGAAAACACCCATTGGGTGCTGCCGATCGAGTGGCGCCGCCGGGGCTCCAGCGATGAATACCTGACCGAGCGTGGCAATGAAGCAAGGTTGATCCGTGTGAACCTGGTCAAGGACCCGATCAGCGGCACTGAATGCATGCGCATCGATGACATCACCGACATGCACCGTGAGCGCGAAAGCCTCGAACGCCAAGAGCGCCTGGCCTCGATGGGCCGCCTGAGCGCCGAACTCGCGCACCAGTTGCGCACCCCGCTGTGCACCGCCACGCTCTATGCCAGCCAGTTGCGCGAAGCCGACATCGGCGCGGCCGAACGCTGCGCGATGGCCGACCGTCTGATCGGCCAGTTGGGCCAACTCGATTCGCTGATCACCCGCATGCTCAGCTTCGTCAAGACCCGCGCCCGGGCTCAAGAAATCGGCCCGATCGAGCCGCTGGTGAGAAGCCAGATCGAGGTCATCATCCCGCTGATGGCCTTGCGCGGAATGAAACTGGCGCTGGACCTGCAGGCACCTGATTGCGTCATCGCGGTCGACCGCCTGCAGATCGGCTCGGCAGTGATGGCCTTGCTGGAAAACGCGCTGCAACATGCGCCGCAAGGCAGCACCATATCGGTCGCCTGCCGCAGTGCTGGCCACCGGGTCGAGATCTGTGTTTCTGACGAAGGGCCAGGGATCGCTCCGGAAATCGCCTCCAGGCTGTTCGAGCCCTTCGCCACCGGCCGACCGAACGGCACCGGTCTGGGCCTGGCGATGGCGCGCGCTGCGGCGCAAGCCCATCGCGGCGAGCTCTCCTTCACTCCGATAGAACCCTGCGGCGTGCGTTTCACGCTCGCCCTTCCCGCCTTGCTGCAAGTCTGAACATGAATACCGCAACTCCTCATCTGCTCCTGGTCGAAGACGACGACGATCTGCGCGCTGCGCTCGAATCGACGCTCAAGCGCGCGCAGTGGAGCGTCTGCGCAGTAGCTTCAGCCGAAGCCGGGCTCGAAGCGCTGCAGCGCCGCGACGCCGACCTGATCGTTTCCGACATCCGCCTGCCCGGCATGGATGGCATGGCCCTGCTCGAGCGTGTGCGCGAGCGCAGCGCCCATACGCCGGTGGTGTTGATGACCGCCCATGCCGATGCCATGCTGGCGATCGCGGCGCTCAAAGCCGGGGCGCGCGACCTGCTGTTGAAGCCTTTCGGCGCTGCACAGTTGGTCGAGGTCGTGCAACGCCATGCACCGGCGCAGCGCAGTGAGCCTTCAGCCAGCGGCTTGATCGCACATGACCCGCTGATGCGCGCCGCCGTGACCCGCGCTGAACGCGCTTCGCGTGCTGATGCCACCGTGCTGCTGAGCGGCGAATCGGGTGTCGGCAAGGAAGTCATGGCGCGCCATATCCACCTCGGCTCGCCGCGTGCGAAACAGGCATTCATCGCGATCAACTGCGCGGCGATTCCCGAAACCCTGCTCGAATCGACCCTGTTCGGCCATGAAAAAGGCGCTTTCACCGGTGCCATCCGCCAGCAGGCCGGCAAGTTTGAGCAGGCGCAAGGCGGCACTTTGTTCCTCGACGAAATCGGTGAATTGCCGATCGAAACCCAGGCCAAATTGCTGCGGGTGCTGCAAGAACGCAGCCTCGAGCGGGTTGGCGGGCATGAATCGATCGCCGTCGACATCCGCCTGATCGCAGCCACCAACCGCGAACTGGGCCGCGATGTCGCCGCCGGTCGCTTCCGGGAAGACCTCTACTACCGACTGGCCGTGTTTCCCGTGCCCTTGCCACCGCTGCGCGACCGGCCCGGCGACATCGTGCCGCTGGCACAGAGCTTTGTGCGCCGCTATGCCAGCAGCTTCGGCATGGCCGATGCGAAGTTGGCAGCGGACGCCGAGGCTGCGCTGTTGCGCCACCGCTGGCCGGGCAATGTGCGCGAACTTGAAAACACGATTCAACGCGGCCTGCTGCTGACCGACACCGGCGTGATCGAAGCCGCCCACCTCGAATTGCCCGACAGCGGCATGGTTGCGCCGGTCTTGCCGGCAGCCATGGCAATGCCAGAAGCAGCCACTGCAGCCCAGGCCAGTCCGGAAATGGCGCCCGCCATCCAGCAATTCACCCAGGCACCACGCCCGCGCAATGTGCGCGATGCCGAACGCGAACATATCCTCAGCGTCGTCGAACAAGTACAAGGCGACCGCCGCAAAGCAATCGCCATCCTCGGCATTTCGGAACGCGCGCTGCGCTACAAATTGAAGGCCTACCGTGAGCTCGAAAATGCCGGCAACGGCGAGCTCACAAACGCTAACCCCGAGGCTCAAACCATTGCCTCACAAGTCAATACGAGTACCACATCATGAATCTGCAAAGCGTTGACGCCATTCTTTCCCGCATGGAAGCGCTGCAAAATGCCTCGCGTGGCATGGATGCCCCAAGTGCTGGTAAATCAAATCTCACCGGCGCCGTCGACTTCTCGTCGATGCTGCGCGACGCCGTTCACGAAGTCAACGCGGTCCAGAGCACGGCCCATGCCCAGGCCCAGGCCTTCCAACTCGGCGACCGTTCGGTGTCGATCGAACAGGTGATGATTTCGATGCAAAAAGCCAGCCTGTCCTTCCAGGGCATGGTGGCAGTCCGCAATAAGTTGGTCGAAGCCTACCGGGAAATCAGCAATCTGCAAGTCTGACGCCGGCGTCATCCGGTGCCGTTGACAGCAAGCCCTGCCGCACCGAAAAAAGCAGCGACAAGACAGACCCCGCTGCGCTGCTATTCTGGAATCTTCCCGGGCAATCCGGCTTCGATCCAGGACCATGATGGACAGCGCAGCCCTCTCCAACAGATTCCAGACCCTCGAACTCGCGCCCTTCGCGGTTCACAGCCCGGCGGCCATCCTGCAGTCACTTGTTTCATGCGGACTGTTCGGCCAGCTGATGCCCGACGCCCAGCATGCCGGTCTTGGCATTGACTGCCAGTTGATCGAAGCGCGCAAAGATTGCCTGCTGCTGCGCGCCAGGATCTCGCCGCCGCCTTGGCGGCAGGCCCTGGCGATCTTCAAGCCGGGCCGGCATATCGTCCACCTGCCCTGCGCAGAACTCATTGCCTGCGGTGATGAACTGCTTCAATGCCGATTTCCCGAGACAATCTGGCAAATGCCCAGGCGAGCGCTGTTTCGCGTTGCACCGCCCGCTGCACCACCGATGCGCCTGAAAGCCCACAACCCATCGGGCAGCACCCCCTGGCGCGGCAAGACGATCGACGTGAGCGTCGGCGGCCTGTCATTTGCCATCGATGCTTCACAAACACCCTGCCCGGTCGACTCGATCCTGCCGGCCTGCCAACTCAGCGACGGGAACTGGAGCTCACCTCATTTCGACCTGCGCATTTGCAGCGTCGGGTCAGGGGCATCAAAGGGTAGTTGGCGCATCGGCGCGGCGCTCTACTACCCCGAGCGCGACATCATCAGCAGCCTGCAATTGGCCAGCTATCGCTTCGAGGTCGCCAACAGGGCCAACAGCAGATTGGCAAGCGGCTCAGCCTGATTTGCGCATATGAGCCGGAAGTTCCACCGGCCGTGGGCCAGTCGAGACCCGCTCATCAACGCTGTAAGCCCAGACCAGCACCTGTGCCACCACCTTGTAGAGCTCGGGCGGAATCACATGGTTCAGGTCGAGTTGCATCAGCAACTGCACCAGTTCCGGCGCTTCATTGACGGGCACGCCGACCGCCTGCGCCCGCGCAATCAAGGCTTCAGCGATATAGCCCTCGCCCTTGGCCACCACCCGCGGCGACATGCCATTGGCTTCATAACGCAGCGCCACAGCTTGCTTGACCGGCGCGCGACTCATTGCTCGGCCTCAGGAACCGCCTGCAGCGCCAGTTCGACGGGTGTGTCTGCCAGCGGCGCCAGCGCAACGCGCAGATCATTCAGCGCCGCATCGAAATGATCGAGGTCCTGCTCGCCCGGTTGAAGATTCACGCTCATCTGGCCACCCACCTGCTGAGCCAGCACGATCAGCGGACCGGTATTGGGCAGGTTCACCTCGATACGCAGCGCCGTGCCGCGCAGCAGCCTGCCCGGATGTTCGGGGTCTTCGCGCCAGGCATCCTTGCGCTGCAGCCTGGCCTGCACGCCCGGTGTCAGCTCGCCCGCCCATTGCAGCTGACCGTTCAACAGCAATTGCAGGGCCTGCTGGGTCTGCGTCTGGTTCTGCACATCGGGCAGCGCGGCCTGCAAGGCGGCTTGCGGTGATGACTGCGCAGCGCCTTGTGCCGATGCTTGCGCATTGTCGGCTGCGACCCTTTGCTCGCTGCCCGCCGTCAGCGGCTTGCCAAGCTTCAAAGCATGCGACTGAAAGGGGCTGGCCGCCAGGGTCGCCGGGGTGCGCGGGTTGGCTGCAAAGAGTGGCGAGTTGCCAAGTGAGTCGCGCAAATTCTGCAGCGCATCTTCGGGGTCGCTGCCGACTGGCTTGCCGGCTGGTGGCCATTTGACAATCGCCTGCGGCTCGGCGCTCTCGTCAGCCACGCCGAGCTGCTGCAGCATCTGCAACAGCAATTGCAGCCGGGGCGCCACCTGGACCGCGCTATTGGGCGTCGGCACGGCGAACAGAACCTCTTCGGCCAGGGCCGGGCTGCGATTCGCCTCGGGCAAGGCCTGCAGCGCGGTCTGTTCTTTCTTGATCTGGACAGCCTGCCCTTCAGGCCCGGCCACAGGCATCGCCGGCGCGCGCGGCGCTTGCGGATCGAGGCCGACCACCGCCTGCGCCCCGGTGGCAGCGCTGACTTCGGTCGATTCAAGCCGGCGTTGATAGGCCGAATCAATGCCGCCAGGCGGAACGACAGGAAACATGGCGTCCCGACCTCAGCGACTCAAACGAGTCGCTTCCAGGCTCTTCCGCTGTCCTGCAGCAGGGCATCTGCTTCAGCCGGGCCGTCCGAGCCCGCCGGGTAGCCCGCCAAGGGCGCTTTGGCATCCGCGTCAGCCCAGAAATCGAGCAGAGGTTGCACAATGCGCCAGCCAGCGATGACGCTGTCCGAACGCTGGAACAAGGTCGCGTCACCGATCATGCAGTCGTAGATCAGCGTTTCATAGCCGGTGCTCGGTGCATTCTGGAAGTAATCCTTGTAATGGAAATCCATGTGCACCTGGCCGATCGAGATATTCGGCCCCGGGATCTTCGCGCCGAACATCAGGGCGGCGCCTTCGTCGGGCTGCAACTTCAGCACCAGCGCATTCGGCGTCAGCGCCTCGGTGGCGGTATCGCGGAACAGCGACAGCGGCGGGCGCTTGAACTGGATCACGATCTCGCTACAGCGCTTGGCCATCGCCTTGCCGGTGCGCAGATAAAAAGGCACACCGGACCAACGCCAGTTGTCGACGCCCAATTTCATCCCGACATAGGTCTCGGTCATGCTGAGCGCGGCCACCCCGGCCTCCTCGCGATAACCATTGTGCAGATGGCCGTCATGCTGACCAACGCTGTACTGACCACGCACCGTGTCGGTCGCGGCGTTGACCGGATGCACGGCGTTGAGCACCTTGGTCTTTTCATTGCGGATCGCATCGGCAGAAAACGATGCCGGCGGCTCCATCGCCGTCAGGGCGAGCAGCTGGAACACATGGTTCGGCACCATGTCGCGCAGGGCGCCGGTGGTTTCGTAGAAGCCCGCACGGCTTTCCACGCCGACCGTCTCGGCCACCGTGATCTGCACATGATCGATATGGTCGCGGTTCCAGAGCGGCTCGAAAATGCTGTTCGCAAAGCGCATCAGCATGATGTTCTGCACCGTCTCCTTGCCCAGGAAATGGTCCATGCGGTAGATCTGCGGCTCGGCCAGATTGCGCCGCAACTGCGCATTCAGCGCCTTGGCCGATTCCACATCATGGCCAAACGGCTTCTCCACCACCACCCGGCGCCAGCGACCCGGCGCCTCGGTGACCAGACCGGCAGCGCCGAGCTGATCGACGATGCCACCGAAGAACCGCGCCGCCACTGCGAGGTAGAACACCGCGTTGTCGCCAGTGCCATGCTCGACGCTTTCCTGCGTCAAACGCTCCTGCAGATGCTGGTAAATTTCGGCCGCACCGAAATCACCGGGCAAATAGCTGATCCGCTGCAGCAACTCGCCCCAATGGGTCTCGTCGAGCGCTTGCGAATAATGCTTGTCCGACGCAAAAGCACGTACCGCATCATCAAGATGCTGACGGAACGCCTCGTTGGTCATCTCGAGCCGGTCGACCCCGATCAGCGCGAAATTCTCCGGCAGCAAATCGGTGCGCGCGAGGTTGTAGAGCGCCGGAATCAGCAGCCGCTTGGTCAGATCGCCGGCAGCGCCAAAGATGACCATCGTGCAGGCGGGGGCCCGCTGGCCATGCGGAATCGCCTCATGTTCGATATGGGTAACCTGGACCATGGCTCAAGCTTTCTTCGGTTCTTGATGGCCACCGAACTGCTTGCGCATCGCCGACAGCAGCTTCTCCGCAAAGGTATGTTCCTGGCGCGAGCGGAAGCGGGCGTAGAGCGCGGCCGACAACACATCGGTCGGCACCGCTTCTTCGATCGCCGCCATGATGGTCCAGCGGCCCTCGCCCGAATCCTCGACAAAGCCCGAATAGGATTCCAGCTGTGGATCCTCGGCCAAAGCTGCCGCGCTAAGGTCGAGCAACCATGACGATACGACGCTGCCACGACGCCACAGTTCGGTGATGTCGGCCAGGTTCAGGTCATAGCGGCGTTCAGCCGGAATGCTTTGCTGCGCCACGCCTTTGAGCACGTCGAGACCTTCGGCATAAGCCTGCATCAGGCCATATTCGATGCCGTTGTGGACCATCTTGACGAAATGTCCCGATCCGGCCGGGCCGGTATAGAGATAGCCGTCTTCTGCCGTCGACGCACCGGGCACGCGGCCAGGGGTCAGGTCAACCGTGCCGATGCCGGGCGCCAGCGTCTTGAAAATCGGATCGAGCCGCTGCACCGAAGCCTGGTCGCCGCCGATCATCAGGCAGTAACCACGCTCCAGGCCCCAGACGCCGCCGCTGGTGCCGACGTCGATGTATTGCACACCCTTGACGGCCAGCTCCTGCGCCCGCCGCACATCGTCCTTGTAGTTCGAATTGCCGCCGTCGATGATCACATCGCCCGGTGCCAGCAACTCGCCCAACTTGGTCACCGCCGCCTCGGTGATCGCGCCGGCCGGCAGCATCACCCAGACCGCGCGCGGTTGCGCCAGTTTCTGAACCAACTGCGCCAAGTCTGCAGCACCTGCAGCGCCCTCGCCTGCCAGCTGCGCTACGGCGCCCGCATTGGTGTCAAAAACCACGCAATCGTGGCCATTTTTCATCAAGCGCCGGACGATATTGCCGCCCATCCGCCCCAAACCGATCATCCCGAGTTGCATGTCTTCGCCTTAAAAAATTGCTGTCTGACGACTTTACACACAAAACACGGTTTCATCTTGCTTTTCTTGCGATGAATGGCCTTGCAAGGGGATTATTTTTATCGCACCGACGTCAGCGGCCCGTCGAAGCCTTTTTTACATTCCGCCGAGACGGCTCGGTCAGGGTCTGGAGACACAAAATCCCGGATGGGACGGCGGCATTGCATCCCTAGGGATGGGCCCTCGCCTTGAACCAGCTGTTGACCAAGTACTCGCCAAGCGCCTTGGTCGTGTTGTGCACGAGCGCATGAGAGAACATCGCCGAAGCATGTTTCTCATAGATCTCGGAAGGCGATATTTTCCGGGCCAGATCATCGATTATTTGCTGGCACAGCGCCTTTTCATAAGAGACCATCGTCGCTGCCGGGCATGTTTCAACATCCAGGAACAGCGGCAAAGCGCCATTGGCAATGATCTCGTAATGCCGCATGCAATCCCAACCCGATTTCTTCGTCGTCACGGCCAGGCGTGCTTCCCTGTAGCCCTCATAGTAGGAAGCTTCGTCCTTGTAGATATAGGTCGATCGATCGCGCGGATCGCAGATCGAGAAGTCCCTGGTTTTGTTGAAAAAACTCGGTTTGAACCGAGACGTCGGCATCGCGAAATTGATCGGCAAGATCGAGTCCTGCGCCACTGCCAACTCCCGCTTGAAATACAGCATGCCGAAGTCACGCGCCAGCGTGTTGATACGCTCATGGTCTTCACCATCGACTGCGATGATTTTGTCAGGCGGATAATTTCTGATCACCGGCTCCAGGAAGTCGACATTTCTGAAGATGGAGCCGAACACAACCAGATCGAAATATTGGGTCCTGATTTTCGCTTCGATGTCAGTGCGGTCGACCTCGATGTCTTCCAGCAGCCTTGTCACCGACATGCCCATGCCATACATCTGACGGCATGCAGCTTCTGGATGGGTCAGGTAAGCATGGTGATGCTTGTTGGCGTCGACCACCTCGGCGCCGAACATCTCCCGCAAGCCGACAAAAAGGCAATCGGCCTGATAGTCGATGTTGTCACCACCGCTGATGAACAATATCTTCATCGCCCGGCCATTTTCAAATTCACTGGTTTAACTGAAACATAAAAGCGGCTCCGATCGACCTGGCCCTCAGACCATGGTCTTGAAATAGGCAATCGTCTTCTTCAAGCCTTCATTGAGCGGAATTCCCGGCGCCCAACCGAGAAGCTGATTGGCCAGGGTCAGGTCAGGGCGGCGCTGGCGCGGGTCGTCAGCCGGGAGTGGCTGATGCACGATTGTTGAAGCGCTACCGGTCAATTCAAGTACCTGCCGGGCCAGCTCGAGCATCGTGAACTCGCCGGGGTTGCCGATATTGATCGGGCCGGTGACCTCGTCAGGGCTGTCCATCATCAAAATCATCGCGTCGATCAGGTCGTCAACAAAGCAAAAACTCCGGCTTTGTGAACCGTCACCATAAAGCGTGATGTCTTGCTCGCGCAGCGCCTGCATGATGAAGTTGCTGACCACACGGCCGTCTTCGGGGTGCATCCTGGGCCCGTAGGTGTTGAAAATCCGCACCACCTTGATACGCAACTTGTGCTGGCGGTAATAGTCGAAAAACAGCGTTTCGGCGCAGCGCTTGCCCTCGTCGTAACAGCTGCGAATCCCGATCGGGTTGACCCGTCCCCAATAGCTTTCCTGCTGCGGATGCACCTCAGGGTCGCCGTAAACCTCGGAGGTCGAAGCCTGCAGGATCTTGGCCTTGCAGCGTTTGGCCAGCCCCAGCATATTGATGGCGCCGTGCACGCTGGTCTTGGTCGTTTGCACCGGGTCGTTCTGGTAGTGAACCGGACTCGCCGGGCAGGCCAGGTTGTAGATCTCGTCCACCTCCACATAGAACGGGAATGTCACATCATGGCGGATCAGCTCGAAATTGCTCTGCCCCAGCAGGTGGGCGATATTGCTCTTGCTACCGGTGTAGAAATTGTCGAGGCAGATCACGTCGTCGCCCCGCGCCACCAGCCGATCACACAAGTGGCTGCCCAAAAAACCGGCGCCTCCCGTGACCAATATTCTTTTTTTCAATTGCGAACGCATCCTTACCGCCTGTCTTTCATGCCATTAGGAAACTGACCCGCCACCTCGCCTCGCAAAGCGCCAGGTCAGAAAATGACCTTGATGTTAACTGCAAGTCTGGCTAGAAAATATCAAACATCTTGGTCGGATTTCTGTCCAGCACGATGCGATTACCCGGCCTTACGCCAGATTGAACAAAATTCGCCCTCTCCCTGAATCGGCGACAAAGCATTTTCCCGCATGATCCGGTGCAGTGGCGCTATATCGACGTGGCGATGCATCGGAAATTTCTCGCTGGGCCCTTCCAGATCGACCAGCAAGATAAAAACCCCGCCGGCATTCAAATGCTCGCAAAGTGTCCTGACGATCTGCTCCGGATTGATCGTATGCTCAAGCACCGCATCTGTATAGATAATATCATAGCTGTCTTGCAGACTGAATAACTCCGGATCCGAGAGGATGACCTGTACCGGAATCGCATATTTATTGATGCGCCAAGTCGCGAACTTGCTGACCAGCCCGGGTATATCGAGATAGGTCACTTCCTTACCGAGGCTCTGGACTATTTCGCAAAAAACGCCCAGGCCTCCGCCGAACTCGATGAATTTCTTCCCCGGATGGTCCAGAATGGTCTCAATAATTAGCGGATTAAAGCTCTGCAATTTGTCAACAACCGCTTGCTTGTTGAAATTAGCCGTCAACAAATCATAGATATAAAACTGCGAGCTTGCATAAAAATATCGCGTCTTGCCAACGAAATCGGGTTCTGGCAGCTTATTCCATTCGGCACCGGTGTACTCATGGAAATCGT
>CAIJIT010000158.1 GCA_903820745.1 uncultured Burkholderiales bacterium | reverse complement strand
GGGTCATGTGGTGCATGGTCGCAAGCTCGGCCGCAGCCTGGGCGAATCAGCATCGGGCGCAGCCGATGGCTTTCGAACGCTGAACCTCGCCTTCCAGCATGACAAGCCCGCCGCCAAGGGCATCTTCGTCGTGCGCGTGCAAGGCCTCGCTGGGCAAACGCTGGACGGCGTGGCCTCGCTAGGAGTGCGGCCGACCGTCGAGGATACCGGCCGGGTGCTGCTCGAAGTGCATTGCCTGGACTGGCCGGCCGAGTTGGGCGCCAATGGCGGCTACGGTAAACTCGTGCGCGTGGAATTGCTGCACAAACTTCGAGACGAAGCCCGCTATGAGGGCCTGCCGGCATTGACGGCTGCGATCAATCAGGATGCGGCCGATGCCAGGGCCTTCCTGGCTACCCATGCGGCCTTGCATCGCCAGACCAGCCGCGACCGAATTTGATGCCGGCAGCCCAGGCCGGCAAGGCTTGACTGCCAACCTTCCAGAACGATCCGAATACAACCGGCCAGGCATTGCCTGACCCCACCCTACGCCTCAGCGCCGCCATGACCAAAGAATCGACCCCGCAAGACTACCGCGCCACGCTCAACCTGCCTGACACCCTGTTCCCGATGCGCGGCGACCTGCCCAAGCGCGAGCCGGGCTGGGTGCAAGCCTGGGAAGACCAGGGCGTCTACAAGAAGCTGCGCGACGCACGCTGCGGCGCACCGAAGTTCGTGCTGCATGACGGCCCGCCTTATGCCAACGGGCAAATCCATATCGGCCATGCGGCCAACAAGATCCTCAAGGACATGATCGTCAAGGCGCGCCAGCTCGAAGGCTTTGACGCCGCCTACATCCCCGGCTGGGACTGCCATGGCCTGCCGATCGAGAACCAGATCGAGAAGACCTTCGGCCGCGGCCTCTCGCGCGACGAAGTGCAAGCCAAGAGCCGCGCCTATGCCGGTGAGCAGATCAACGCGCAGCGCCATGATTTCAAGCGCCTGGGCGTGCTCGGCGATTGGGGCAACCCGTACCGGACGATGGACTTCAAGAACGAAGCCGGCGAGATCCGCGTCCTCAAGCGCTTGTTCGAACGCGGCCATGTCTACCGCGGGCTGAAGCCGGTTTACTGGTGCTTTGACTGCGGCTCCTCGCTGGCCGAATTCGAGATCGAATATGCCGACAAGCACAGCCCTGCCGTCGATGTCTCCTTCCTCGCGGCCGAGCCGGCCAAGCTCGCCGCAGCCTTCGGCCTGGCCGGGTTTGACAAGCCGGCCTTCGCCGTGATCTGGACCACCACGCCCTGGACCATCCCTGCCAACCAGGCGCTGAACCTGAACGCAGCGCTGACCTATGCGTTGGTCGATACCGAACGCGGCATTTTCTTGGTCGCTGAAGCCTTGGTCGAAAAATGCCTGGCGCGCTGGCAGCTCGAAGGCCGCGTTATCGCCACCGCCCTGGGGCAGGCGCTGGAGTTGCTCAAGTTCAAGCATCCGCTGGCCCATGTCGACGCCGGTTTTGACCGCGAAAGCCCGGTCTACCTGGCCGATTACGCCACCGCCGAGGACGGCACCGGCCTGGTCCATTCGGCGCCCGCCTATGGTGTCGATGACTTCAACAGCTGCGTGGCGCATGGCATGGCGTTCAAGGACATCATCAACCCGGTGCAGGGCAACGGCCAGTATGAAGCCGGGCTGCCAATGTTTGGCGGCCTGCATATCTGGAAAGCCAACCCGGTGATCGCCGATGCGCTCGAGGCTGCCGGAAGGCTGCTCTCGCACAACAAGATCAACCACAGCTACCCGCATTGCTGGCGCCACAAGACCGCGGTGATTTACCGCGCCGCGGCGCAATGGTTCGTGCGCATGGACGCCGCCGAAGCCGGCAATAGCGGGCTTTTTGCCAGCGAACAGCCTGAAAAGACGCTGCGCCAGACCGCGCTGGACGCGATCGACGCGACCAGTTTTTATCCTGAGAACGGCCGCGTGCGGCTGCGCGACATGATCAAGGGCCGGCCCGACTGGTGCATCTCGCGCCAGCGCTCCTGGGGCGTGCCGCTGCCGATCTTCCTGCACAAGGATTCGGGCCTGGCGCATCCGGACACCTTGGCTTTCATCGAGCGGGCCGCGCAACTGGTCGAGGCCGGCGGCGTCGAAGCCTGGGCCAAGCTCGACCCGGCGCAATGGCTGGGCGAAGACAGCGTTCATTACAGCAAGGGCGCCGACATCCTCGACGTCTGGTTCGATTCAGGATCGACCTTCGAGCATGTGCTCAACGGCAGCCACGCCGGCGCCGCCCATGACAGCGGCCCCGAAGCCGATTTGTACCTCGAAGGCCATGACCAGCATCGCGGCTGGTTCCATTCCTCCTTGCTGATCTGCTGCGCCTTGCATGGCCGCGCGCCTTACCGGGGCTTGCTGACCCATGGTTTCGTCGTCGACGGCCAGGGCCGCAAGATGAGCAAATCGGTCGGCAATGTGGTCGCGCCGCAAGTCGTCAGCGACAAGCTCGGCGCCGAGATCATCCGGCTCTGGTGTGCCTCGACCGATTACTCGGGAGATCTGGGTCTGGACGACAAGATCCTCGCGCGCGTGGTCGACGCCTACCGGCGCATCCGCAACACGCTGCGCTTCCTGCTTGCCAACACCAGCGACTTCAACGCCGCCACCGACTCCGTGCCGCTGGCGCAAATGCTTGAAGTCGATCGCTATACGCTGGCGCGTGCGGCCGAGTTGCAGGCCGACATCCTGGCCCATTACCAGCGCTATGAATTTCATCCGGTGGTGGCCAAGCTGCAGATCTATTGCTCGGAAGACCTCGGCGGCTTCTACCTCGATGTGCTGAAAGACCGGCTCTACACCACCGCGCCGGGCAGCCTGGCGCGCCGCTCGGCCCAGACCGCGCTGGCGCAGATCACCCAGGCGATGCTGCGCTGGATGGCGCCGTTCCTGAGCTTCACCGCCGAGGAAGCCTGGCAGGTGCTGGGACACGACAGCTCCATCTTTGCCGAGACCTATTGGCAGTTCGAGCCCGTCGACGCACAGGCACTGAGCCGCTGGAGCCGCATCCGCGAAATCCGCGAGGCGGTCAACCGCAGCCTGGAAGACCTGCGCAAGGGCGGCGGCATCGGCTCGTCGCTGCAGGCCGATCTGCTGCTGGGCGTGAATCCGCAAGACCATCAACTGCTGCAAAGTCTGGGCGCTGACCTCAAGTTCGTCTTCATCACCTCATCGGCGACGCTGGCCACTGCAGACGAGTTGACCGTCACGGTGACGCCGGCGACTGCGCAAAAATGCGAGCGCTGCTGGCATTACAGCGCCGATGTCGGCAGCATCGCCGCGCACCCGACGATCTGCGGGCGCTGCGACAGCAACCTGCATGGCAGCGGCGAAATCCGCCAGGTGGCCTGATGAAAGCCATCGACAAGGGCAGCAAGCTGGGGCAATGGCTGGCGGTCGCGCTGATCGTCATGCTGCTCGACCAGTTCACCAAAGTGCTGATCGTCGGCAGCTTTCAGTTGGGCGAAAGCAGCCTGGTGACCAGCTTCTTCAACGTCGTGCGGGTGCACAACAGCGGCGCCGCGTTCAGCTTCCTGGCCGGCGCTTCGGGCTGGCAGCGCTGGTTCTTCGTCGGGCTTGGCGCGGTAGCGGCGGTCTTCATCACCTGGATGCTCTTGCGCCATGGCCAGCAGACATTGTTTGCCTTCGCCTTGAGCCTGATCCTGGGCGGAGCGATCGGCAACGTGATCGACCGCCTGCTCTACGGCCATGTGGTCGATTTCATCCAGGTCCATTGGGCCGGTTGGTATTTCCCGGCCTTCAATGTCGCCGACAGCGCCATCAGCGTCGGCGCCGCCTGCCTGATCTGGGACGAAATCCGCCGGGTGCGCAAGACCTGAACCCATCGATGACCAAAGCGTTCAAGAGACCCGTAAACAGCCTGCAAAGGAATGCGGGGCAATTCGAGCTTGAACAGCAGGTGAAAATTACTGCCAAGGACAAGCTCATCTTCATCGAGCCGCTGCACAAGGTTGAATATTCGCTCCGTGCGTTGCTGGCGGGGATCACGGACGCGAATGCTCACCCGGAAGCAAGGTTCGGCTCAGCTATGGGCAAGGAAGCGCTGTAGTTAGATCGCTGCCGGGGGCCAGCAAGGCTTCGAAGCCGTTTGAGTTGGCAGGCAGGCAATCACCAGCAAACCAGCCCGATGACGCTGCGCCAATGGCCAAGGCCCGCCTGAATCCGTCAAGCCCTTAAGCGCCACATCCTGCCGACCATTTCGATCGAGAACTTGACGGCGTAGAGCGTCAGCAAGATGCCGACAAAGTCACCCACAGCCATGAAAAACGCTGTCGAAAGGAACTCCTCCACCGGCGCTCCGGACAGGCGCAGCACCTGCATCATCGACCCGCTGATCAGGGCTGAGAGCAAGGCCAATTGCAGCAACTGCTTGCCATTCATCTGATTGAGGTCGACCTCAACCGTCTCAACCCGGCTGAAAACCCAGCCCGCTATCCATGGCGCATAGCCCGAGACCGCGCCAACCAGCAGCAGCCCCGGCAAATCGCTCAGCCCGGTCGTTTCCTGCCAGGCCAGGTAAATCGTCGCCACCGCGATGCCGCTGCTGCCCAACATGCCGAACAGCAAGAACACCACCAACCGCACCCCCGCTGGCAAGAAAATGAAGTTGACGCCCTGCGCATATTGGGCCGAGAACAGCCAGCTGTTGAGCTTGAAGCAGGCCAGATAGGCGATCGCCGACAGCACAAAGATCGCGGCGTTTTTGACATATGACATGAAGTGGCACCCATCCGAATTCGACTTGCAGTGAGCAATAAAAAATTTCTATTCTTGAAGTCCTACCCGGCAATGAGTCGATTCACCCAGGTTTTTACAAGAATTCCTGCAGTAGAGACACTGCTGGCGGCTAAAGGTCAGGGCAAAGCGTGAAAAATTTGGGGGAAAGAGGATTGGCTCGGGTTCGACTGGTTTGGCCAGACTGCCATGCCGGTCGTACCCCTGCCAATGGCCAGATCAGATCGGCAAACCCGCAGCCGTTCGCCTTGAGCTTGTCGAAAGATCCTCGGCAGAAAAGCCATAAATCGACAACCTTCGGTG
>CAIJIT010000157.1 GCA_903820745.1 uncultured Burkholderiales bacterium | reverse complement strand
CGACGGCAATCTTCGCTCCGGTTGCACCGCCTGCAACCGTTGCGTTGCCGCCATGTATGGCCCTTCAGGAACTCATTGCCCGTTGGTCGGCAACGCCTTTGACCCGGCCTGGAAACAGCAAAATGCAGGGGCCGTTTGAAGCCAGAGCGGCTACCATCGTCCGAATGGGGTAGGCAATCTGTCGCCCGGCCGTTCAATATTCCGGTTGATCGGCTCACAACGCTTTGGAGATATTGAATGGCCACGACAAAAGACTACCGGCTCGGGGAATTCACCTTTCCTCGCGGCTGGTTCATGATCGCCGACGCTGAAGAATTGAACACGCACAAGCCGCTGGCAGTGCGCTTCTTCGGCAAGGACTTTGCGCTTTACCGCGGCCAGGCCACCGGCAAGGTGGTCCTGCTCGACGCCTATTGCCCGCATATGAAGACCCATCTGGCGGCGCCCAACAACACCTCCTATGTCGTGCTCGACCGCGGCGGCAGCAATATCGAAGGCGACGGCATCCGCTGCCCCTACCATGCCTGGCGCTTCGGCCCGGACGGCAAATGCGATGAAATCCCCTATCACGATGGCCCGATCCCGGCCGCAGCCTGCGTCAAGAGCTGGACGGTTGTCGAAAGCCTTGGCGCGATCTGGGTCTGGCATGACCCCGAAGGCGGCGATCCCGAGTGGGCCCATCCGAGCCTGCCGCAATGGGACGATGCGGGTTGGGTGCGGGGCCATTGGGATCACCTCGGCGTCTTGAATCAGCATCCGCAGGAGGTGATCGACAACATCACCGACTACAGCCATCTGGGGCCAATTCATGGCTCAACGGTCGAGCGCTACGAAAACGAATTTAAGGGTCATCTGGCGATACAGCGCCAATGCGGCGGACATCGCACCCTGGTCGCGGCCGACGGCAGTGCCTCAACCCTGCATACCGACACGGTCTACCATGGCCCCGGCGTCTTGATCTCGATGCTGACCGGCCTGTTTGAAACCGCGCTGTTGATCATGCACACGCCGATCGATGATGGCCAGATCAAGGTCTGGCATTCGCTGATCGTCAAGTCGCCAACCGGCGCGGTACCGACCACCAGCGATGACCTGGTGGCTGCCAAGCAGTACCAGGAAATGAGCCGCCTCGCTTTCGCCCAGGACTTCGAAGTCTGGACCAACAAAGGCCCTTGCCTGAACGGCCTGTTCATCCCCAGCGATGGCCCGTTCCTGAAGTGCAGGGTCTGGTACAAGCAGTTCTACAACCCGCGCGCGAAGAAGCAGGAATTTCTGGATCAATGCGAAGGCATGTACCGCGTCCGAGGTGTGCCGGCTTACACAGCGGCCTGAGGCGGCAAGTTTGACCGCGAACTGCGGTCAAACGCCGAACCCACCCGACACCGAAAGCTTCTGTCCGGTGACATAAAGCGCCTTGTTGGAGGCCAAAAACACCGCGGCATGACCGATCTCTTCGGGTTCGCCCCAGCGTTTCAGCGCCAGCATCTTTTGTGTCGCCTCGGTCCATGACTGGTCGAGCACGCCTTGCCGGCTCAGTTCGAGGAACATGCCGGCATTGATGACGCCAACCAGCACCGTGTTGGCGCGGATATGGTGCCTGCCCTCCTCCTTGGCCAGGCCCTGGATCAAGGCCTCATTGGCCGCTTTGGGGATCACCGACAAACCATCGCGGTCAGGCCACAAGCTGTCTCCGGCCGAACCCAGATGGACATAAGACCCGCCGCCTGAGGCCTTCATCAAAGGCAATGAGGCATGGACGACGCGGAAGAAGCCGTGGACCTCCTCCTCGATGGCCTGCTGCCAGCGCGACAACGTGTACTCTGAAATATATTGCTGCTGGGCCAAGGGCGCCGCGCCATAGACGACGGTATGGATACGGCCATGGGCTTGCATCACCTCGGCCATCACCTCGGCCACCTGGCCCGCATCGCGGGTCGACAAGCGGTGCGTCGTCGCCTTGCGACCGGTGCTGCGAATGGCTTCTGCGGCCAATTCGGCCGGGGCCTGGTTGTTGTGGAAAGTGATCGCCACATCGCTGCCGGCATTGGCAAACTCCCGGCAGACGACACGGCCGATACCGCCGGACCCACCGACGATCAGG
>CAIJIT010000156.1 GCA_903820745.1 uncultured Burkholderiales bacterium | reverse complement strand
TCCAGCGGTCCGCCGGGCGGGTAGGGCACGATCAAGCGGATCGGCCGATCCTGCGCCGAGGCCTGGCTGGCGCCGAGCAGCATGGCCAGGCTCAGCCAAGCCATGCGGAGTGTCTTTGCAGTCATCATGTTGGCTACCTAGGCAGGTGCGATGAAACCGCCAGCCCGCAGCGTCACGACCAGGGTGTCGCGGTGGCCATGGCTGGCAGCCGGTTGAATCGGTGTGGTCTCATGGATCACACGTAAATCGTCGAGCAACAGCAGCGTCCAGGGCTCGCTCATGGTAAAGCGCTGTCCGTTCGGCCCGGTGGCATCAAAGACTCTTGATTCGCCGCCCTTGACGCCCTCGCGCGCTACCAGCAGCACCGCCACCAGATCGACACCATCGCGGTGCGCGCCTTCGGGGGTCGGTCGGCCGATGCCGTCGGTGGTATCGATACGGAATTGATGCGCTTCGATGAACCAGGGCTGCCGGCCTTTCAAGTTTGAGGCGATCTCGGCCAGACCCAGCAGCAGGCGTGACCAGGCTTGATTGCGGCTGACTTCGGCGGCGATAGGCTCAAACCAGCGTTCGATGCCGCCATGCAGGGCGTTGTACTCGAGCGGCTGCCAATGCGCGCGGTGCTGCACCTGGCGCAAGTTACCCGCCTCGGCGACAAAGCAACTGTGGCGCCTGAAGCGGTAATGGCCGCCGTCGCGCAGATAGGCATCGGCCGGCAGGTCTTGCCAGTAAGGTGCCAGCGCTGCGAGCTCGGCTGCACTGCAGTTCACGGCTTCGGTCAGACTTGCCGGGGCGACCACCGTCGACCCGGATTCGCGCAACTGCGCCTCGAAATCGGCGCCGCAGGCATAGGGCGGAACAAAGCTTACCGCAGCGCCAGCCTCAGGCTTTGGCATGCTTGTGGCTGCGGTGTAAACGGTTGTGGCTGAGTCTGCCTTCGCCTCAAACATGCCAGCCTCAGGCGTTGGCATGCTTGTGGCTGCGGTGTAAACGGTTGTGGCTGAGTCTGCCTTCGCCTCAAACATGCCAGCCTCAGGCTTTGGCATGCTTGTCCGCTTCGGAGGTGAATGAGTCGGCATAGAACTCGTCCGCCGGCAAAGCGCATTGCTGCACGAATTCGCGCTGCGCTGAATCGACCATCACCGGCACGCCGCAGGCATAGACCTGGTAAGCCGACAGGTCGGGCAGATCGGCCATCACCGCCTGATGCACAAAACCGCTGCGACCCTGCCAGTGATCTTCGGCCTTGGGCTCGGAAAGCACCGGCACATAGGTCAGATTGGGCATGCTGGCAGCTGCCTGCAAAGCCCAGTCATGCAGATAGAGATCGGCCTTGCTGCGGCAACCCCAGTACAGCCGGGTCGGCCGGGTCAGCGCCAGATGCTGCATCCGCTCGATGATGGCCTTGATCGGGGCAAAGCCGGTGCCGCTGGCCAGCAACACGATCGGCTTGTCGCTGTCCTCGCGCAGGAAGAAGCTGCCCATCGGGCCTTCCATGCGCAGGATGTCCTTTTCCTTCAGCGCGCCGAAGACATGGTCGGTGAACTTGCCGCCGGGCATATGGCGCAGATGCAGCTCGATCGTGCCGGGCGCGCTATGCGGTGCGTTGGCCATTGAATAGCTGCGGCGTGCGCCGTCGCGCAGGATGAATTCGACATATTGGCCGGCGTGGAACTGGAAGTTCTGGGATGCCGGCAACTGCAGCTTCATGATGATCACGTCGGCGCTGGGTCGCTCCAGACTCAAGACCCGGCTCGGCAACTTCATGATCGGAAATTCGCCGGCGCCAGGCACCGTTCTGGCCTCCAGCACGCAATCGGTCTGCGGCCTGGCGCAGCAGGTCAGGACCATGCCTGCGGCTTCCTCCTCAGCGCTCAGCGCCTTGCTCTGATGTGCGCCATGGATGACGCTGCCTTCGAGCAAACGGCTCTTGCAGGAGCCGCAAGCGCCATCGCGGCAGCCATAGGGCAGACCGATACCATCGCGGATCGCCGCGCTCAGCAAGGTTTCGTCGGGCAAGACTGAAAAAGCGCGGCCGCTGGGCTGGACGGTGA
>CAIJIT010000155.1 GCA_903820745.1 uncultured Burkholderiales bacterium | reverse complement strand
GCTCTGTCGCTGTGGGACAAGCGCGACAGCAAGATCATGACTTTGTCCGGCGGCATGAAGCGCAGGCTGCTGATCGCCAAGGCGCTCTCGCATGAGCCGCAGCTGCTGTTTCTGGACGAACCGACGGCCGGCGTTGATGTCGAATTGCGGCGCGACATGTGGGCCCTGGTGCGCAGCTTGCGCGACACCGGTGTGACCATCATCCTGACCACCCATTACATCGACGAAGCTGAAGAAATGGCTGACCGCATCGGCGTCATCAACAAGGGCGAGATCATTTTGGTCGAAGGCAAGGACGCCTTGATGCACAAGCTCGGCAAGAAGCTGTTGACGCTGGAATTGCCCGGGCCGCTGGCAGCGATTCCTGACGCCTTGAACCATCATCCGCTGACCCTGGCCAAGGGCGGCCATGAATTGATCTACACCTACGACAGCCAGGACGACGGACGCAGCCGTATCGCCGAATTGCTGCGTGACCTGGGCACAGCCGGCATCCAGTTCAAGGATCTGCATACGACCCAGAGTTCGCTGGAAGATATTTTTGTACAGCTGGTCAAGGAGGGTCAGGCATGAACTACCACGCTGTTTTGGCGATCTATCGCTTCGAGATGCAGCGCACCTGGCGTACGGTGATGCAGAGCATCCTCTCGCCAGTGCTCTCGACCACGCTGTATTTCATCGTCTTCGGCGCGGCCATTGGTTCGCGCATTCCCGAGGTGGAAGGCATCAGCTATGGCGCTTTCATCGTGCCCGGCCTGATCATGTTGTCGCTGCTGACGCAAAGCATTTCCAATGCATCGTTCGGCATCTACTTTCCCAAGTTCACCGGCACGATTTATGAGTTGCTGTCGGCGCCGGTCTCGCATGTCGAGGTGGTGCTCAGCTATGTGGGCGCAGCGGCCAGCAAGTCCATCATCGTCGGGCTGATCATCCTGGCTACTTCAAGTGTTTTCGTGCCGCTGCAGATCGCCCATCCGTTCTGGATGTTGCTGTTTTTGCTGCTGACGGCAGTCACCTTCAGTCTGATCGGTTTCATCATTGGCATCTGGGCCGACGGCTTCGAAAAACTGCAGGTGGTGCCGCTGCTGATCATCACGCCGCTGACCTTTCTGGGCGGCAGTTTCTATTCCATCAATATGCTGCCGCCGGCCTGGCAGACGGTGGCGCTTTTCAACCCCGTGGTTTATCTGATCAGCGGCTTTCGCTGGAGTTTTTACGGCCTGGCCGATGTCAGTCTGGCCCTGAGTCTGGGCATGACGCTGGGCTTTCTGGCCCTGTCGCTGGGTGTGGTCAGTTGGATGTTGAAAACCGGCTACCGATTGAAGGCCTGAGCAATCCGGCAACAACGACCTGGAGTTGTGGTCACGTTTCTACATGCTAGGAATTTCGATTCGAGGTGCCAGGATGGCGATCACAACGGTCTCAAGCCGTCAGTTCAATCAGGACACCAGCATGGCCAAGAAGGCGGCCAGGGCCGGGCCGGTTTTCATCACCGATCGCGGCCGGCCAGCGCATGTGCTGCTGACATTTGACGCGTACAAGAAGATCTGCGGTGGGCAGACAATGATTGCCGATTTGCTGGCAATGCCTGGCGCTGCGGACATCGAACTGGAAATTCCGCAGCAGCGCGACTTCGCGCAAGCGGCTGACCTGTCTTGAGGTTTCTTCGCGACACCAACGTTGTCTCCGAGTTGCGAAAAATCCGCCTCGGGAAAGCAGATTCCCATGTTGCGGCTTGGGCCGATAGCGTCGATGCTGGCGACCTATATCTGTCGGTGATCAGCATCCAGGAACTGGAAATCGGCATCTTGCTGCCCGAACGTCGCGACCCGGCTCAAGGGGCTTTGTTGCGCTCCTGGTTGAACGGACATGTCTTGCCGGCATTTGCCGGACGAATTCTTGACGTCGATAGCGCCGTGGCCTTGCGTGCCGCCAGGCTGCATGTGCCCGATCCGCGCCCGGTTCGCGATGGATTGATCGCCGCAACTGCGCTGGTACATGGCATGACGGTGGTGACATGCAATCTGGCCGACTTTGATCGGGTGCGCGGCAACCCTCGCCCTTTAGGGCGGGGTCAAGAGCGCGGACGGCGAAGCCGTCCGGTTGGGTGCGTCTCGTGTGGTGTTTGCTGGCGTTCGATGTACTGCCGGATAACG
>CAIJIT010000154.1 GCA_903820745.1 uncultured Burkholderiales bacterium | reverse complement strand
TGGACCTGCTGGGGGTGTGAGAGTTTGCATGATCGTGATGTGAACGCTGCTCGCAATATCCTGTCAAAGTTCAGAGCCGGCTGCGGACATGCAGCCCCTGTAGAGGGAATCCCCGCCCTTTAGGGCGGGGAGGATGTCAATGGACGGGAATTACTCAGGCGGTTCTGACGCCGTTCAGTCGCGGGCATTGCGATGATTTGCCTGGGGGCGTCCCGCCATATCGTCGGTTGATCCACGCGTGCTGCGCGACAGGGCCTTCAAACGCGCCATGTCCAGGATTTCGACCTCGCGGTTGCTGACCCGCAAGCAGTTCCAGTCTGCCAAGGCGCTGAAAGAACGGCTGACCGTCTCATGGGCCACGCCCAAATGACTGGCGATGTCGCGCCGGCACATCGAGAGCAGCAAATGCTTGGGCGACTGACCGCTGGCCTGCATCCGCTCGGAGAGATGAACCAAAAATCGCGCCAACCTGACTTCAGCCGAAACTGCCGCCATCAGGTCGGCAATTTCGCCGCGGCGGGTCAGCTCACGGCTCACCGCCAGATGCAGGACCCGGTCGAGCGCGGGAACATATTGGCCCAGCGTAAAGATATTCTTGGAGGGCATGGCGTAGACGCGCGAAGGCTCGAGCGCCGCTGCTGCCATCGGATGCCGCCCCATCCAGACAGCATCAAAACCCAGCACCTCGCCACGCCCGACAAACCCCAGCACCTGCTCATACCCATCCTCGGCAGTGCGGTAAATCTTGAACGAGCCCATGCTGACAAAGTAGATTGCCTCGGCCACCCCACCTTCGTGAAAGAGCGCACTGCCCGCCTGCACCTGCCGGCTTGAGACTGGGTAGCGATCGCTCTCTGCCCCAGCATCGCCTTCGGCCCCCATCAGCCGCAACAGATCCGAGATACTCGTTCTGTCACCGGCGTCGACTCGACGCAATGGCGCTGTCATTCCGGCCACGGCTTGCTCGGAGTTTGGAATTGGTCGATTCATGCCTGATCTCCTGTTTTAACGGTGTTTACTCAGTAGCATGAGCATGATCAATTCAGGCGACCCTCGCAATCAGCGACAAAGACGAACACTCATCAGGAAAATCTCGACATGAATGCTTGAATCTGACTGTTGAAAAGGAATTTTCTGAACGACCAGGCCAGCGCGTCAGGTCCACATTGGCAGATTCCAGTTCAAGGACCGCTGCACCCCCTGCTTGAGGACATGACCTGGCTGCAGCGTTCTCCTACCATCTATCGCAGCGCTTCCCTCTCCCAGAGATTGGTTTCGAGGGTGGAAAGGGGACGGAAAACTCTTCAGTGGCCTGACCTAATCGGGGCGGAGTCGGAGCCAGCGATCAATCAACTCATTTTCTGGAAAACGACTCGAACCTATGGCGATCACTGACCACAAACCACGCGCAGGAGATCGCCGTTCGCGCCAGGACTTACGTCGCCTTTCCGGCAATATGGTCGATGCCCGGGAAGAAGAAAGGCAGCGCATTGCCCGTGAGTTGCATGACGAGTTGGGACAGCGACTTTCTGCATTGAAAATCGAATTGACCGGTCTGGGGCAGGAGTTGCATGGCCGCTCGAGTCAACTGCGACTGAATGCCATGCTGGAAATGTTGGACGAAACCATGGCCTCGGTGCGACGAATTGCCTCGGACCTGCGTCCATTGATGCTCGATGACTTGGGTTTGGCAGCTGCCATCGCGTGGCTTGCCAGCGAGTCAGGACGTCGCATGGGCATCAAGATCGACCTGCAACTCGTTGAAGGTCAGCCGTTGCTCAATCCGCGTGCATCGACCGCTCTTTACCGGATGGTGCAGGAAGCGCTGACCAATGTGGCTCGGCATGCCCAGGCAACCGCAGTGCGGATCGACTTGCATGCACAGGAGGGTGAGATGACTTTGACCGTGCAGGACAACGGCATCGGCTTCCCGCCAATTGCCGCCCGCAAAAAGGACTCCTGCGGTCTGCTGGGCATGCGCGAGAGAGCGCTGCTTCTGGGCGGCCAAGTCAGAGTCGACAATCCGCCCGCCGGCGGTGGGCGGATTACGGTTCGCCTGCCCTTGCAAGGCAATCTTCTCGAGCCCCTCAGCCCCCAACCAGAATCGCAGGAGCAGGCAAGATGAGCACCGAGGAAAAGTCCCCACTGCGTCTTCTGCTGGTCGATGACCATGACATCGTGCGCGAAGGACTGAAACGAGTTCTCGAGGCTCACAGCTCTGATTGGCAGGTTGCAGAAGCTCGCTCAGGCTTCCAGGCGCTCGACTGCTTGCGGCTCCAAGCGATCGACCTCGTCATCGTTGATCTCTCATTGCCTGGGATGAACGGCCTGGATCTGATTCTGCGCATCAAAGCCAATTACCCATCGATCGGTGTGCTGGTGTTGAGCATGCATGCCGAAGAGCAATACGCAATGCGCTCGTTCAGGGCCGGCGCCAACGGTTACATCACCAAGGACAACGCAGCCAAGGAATTGGTGACCGCAGTGAGCAAAGTGGCTGCTGGGGGCGCATATGTGACGCCCAGCTTGGCTGAGCAGGTCGTGATGCAACTCAATAGCGGTACGACCGTCCCGAGCCACAGCCAGTTGTCGAACCGCGAACTTGATGTCTTGCGTCGTCTTATCGCGGGACAACGCTTGACCGACATCGCTGCCGACTTGCACTTATCCATCAAAACGGTCAGCACCCACAAGACCCATATCCAGAAGAAGCTGCAGTTGCCGAATCTGGCTGCGCTGGTCCGTTATGGCTTGCACAACCAACTCGACCAAGGTCCGCTGGAGCCCGTCGGCAAAATGTTATAGCGAAGCCAACGGTCCGGCCGTCCAAAGTTGACTGCAGTCAACGCAAGTAAAAGGTATCGGGTTACCTTCGATTTCCGCCTGAAAAGGCGACATCGCTTGCAGGAGCCAACATGCCGCAATACACGCAAAACGCCGCGTCTTTGGATCAGAAAGTTGCTGTCGACGTTGATCGCGATCAGTTGGCACTGGAACTGCAATTGAGCCTTTGCCATCTTGACAATGGCCGCTGGCCGGCCCTTGCAGCTTTGGCAGAACTCGCTAGAGCGTTCGCCATACCGCGCCTCGTTTCCTTGCTGGTCATCGCCGTAGTAGCGTTCGAGGTCGAATCACTGTTGAGATAACAGCATGCGACTTGGGCCAAGTCACGAGGAATTGCCGATCGGCACCCGTTCAGTCTTGCTTGGTATCCGCGCCAAAACATCAAAGTTATTTGATGACCACCTCGGGCCGGTTCCGGCGCCGGTACGCGCCGTGCTGTTCGGGGTCGACCGGTTCCGACTGCATGGCTTCAGCCTGGCCAGAGCGCAAAAGAT
The DNA here is from genome assembly GCA_903820745.1 of uncultured Burkholderiales bacterium. GTDB lineage: Bacteria > Pseudomonadota > Gammaproteobacteria > Burkholderiales > Burkholderiaceae_C > Paucibacter_A. The sequence goes on along the minus strand of CAIJIT010000154.1, from coordinate 46,561 downwards.
CGAGCGCCGTCTGAGTTGGCGCCGGCGAGCGAATGCACCCCATTTTTTCCCACGCATCGCCGCCAACCTGCAGAGCCTGGGGCGTTCGATCCGCTACATCGAAATGCTCGACCGCGAAGGCGAAGCCTTGAGTCCGGCGGCTGAATGGTTGCTCGACAACTTCCACTTGATCGAAGCGCAGGTTCCGGAGATTCGCAACGGTCTGCCGCGCAGTTATTACAGCGCCCTGCCGAAACTGCGCCAGCAACCGTTGAACGGCCTGCCTCGGGTCTACGGCATCGCCTGGGCCTTTGTCGCACATACGGATTCGAATTTTGACGCCAAATTGCTGGCCCAGTTCCTGGATGCCTACCAGCAGGTCGATGTGCTCACCCTGGGTGAACTATGGGCAATTCCGACTACCTTGCGGGTCGTCTTGCTCGAAAACATGGACCGTTTGGCTGAAGCTGTCGCCGGCAACAAGGCAGCGCAGGAGGCTGCAGACTGGTGTTGCGATCATGAGCCCCCATTGCGCATTGACCAACTCCGCGACGTTCATGCTCGCGTCGAGAAGCGCGCGTTGCAAACCAGCTTTATCGCGCAGATCTTGCTACGCACGCGAAGCCGTGCAGCGGCCGCGAGCCCGCAGTGGCTCGAGTGGTTGAACGAAATCGCACCCGATCAGGATGCGGCGCTCGCTGCAGCACATGAGCTGCAGGCGGCCGACAACGTCAGCGTCAGCAATGCCGTTTCGGCTCTGCACATGATCAACGCCCTCGACTGGCGCAACTTGATCGCAGAGCTCAGCCCGGTCCTGAAGGCATTGCAGCAATCCGATAAATTCAATGCCGACAGTGATCTGACGCGCGACAGTTGCACCCATGCCATCGAGCGGCTGGCGCGTGTGTTGCGGCGCCCCGAAATCGATCTGACGCGCAAGCTGATGGCGCTAGAAGCCGGTGCAGGCCCGGCACATTTCTTGATCGGTCCCGGTCGCGGCGAACTGGTGAAAGCGCTCGGCGGCATCTTGACCACGCTGGAAAATCCCGCTCTGCGATGGCCATTGCGCGCCTCCGGCTTCTTGTACGCCGGGGCATTGGCCGGTGGCACGACGCTCCTGCTCAGCATCTTGCTTCGACAACAGCGGCTGGATTCGTGGTCAATCATCATGGCGCTGCCGCTGCTCGCACTGGTCAGCTTTGAGTGCGTGATGGCCATAGTCAATCGCTCACTGGCTGAATCGATCAGGGTTCATCGACTGCCGCGCCTGGCCCTGGAAGAAGGTCTGCGCAGCCAGGATCGAACCTTGTTGGTGATCCCTTGCATGCTGACCTCGACCGATGCCGCGCATGAACTGGCGCAGCGACTCGAGCAACATTATCTGGCCAATATCGAGCCGCATGCGCGCTTTGCGCTGCTCAGCGACTGGGCCGACGCGCCGGCTTGCCGGGTCGACGGAGATGAAGCCATTCTCGCTGCCGCCTGCAAAGCGATTGAAGCCCTCAATCGACGCCATCCGGTGGCACCGGGCCTTGCTGCGCGCTTCGCCTTGCTGCACCGCGAACGAAGTTGGAATTCCAGCGAACAAAAATGGATGGGTTGGGAACGCAAACGCGGCAAGCTGGAGCAGCTCATCAGTGCGCTGGTTGCCATCACGGGCGAGTCCGGCAGCAGCCCACCAGCGACCGCCTCGCCTTTTATCGACCTGGGCGCCTTGAGCCAGATCGAACAGGACACGCGCTACCTGATCACCCTGGACAGCGACACCGGACTTCCGCCTGGGACATTGCGCTCCCTGGTATCGATTGCTGCTCACCCGCTCAATCAACCCAGTATCGACAAGGCAAGTGGGCGCGTCATCGCGGGTTTCGGCATCCTGCAGCCACGCATCGTGGCACCAATACCGCCGCGCGAGACCGTGACCATTTTCGGTAGTCTGTTTTCCGGCCCCTGGGGCATGGATGTTTACAACGCCGGCAGTTCCGAGATCTACCAGGACGTTTTCGGCCATGGCAGCTTCAGCGGCAAAGGACTGATCCATGTGCAGACGATGCATGATGCGCTGCAAGGCCGCGTCCCCGAAAACCGCTTGCTCAGCCATGACCTGTATGAAGGACTCTGGGCAAGAGCCGCGCACTTGAGCGACGTCACGCTGATTGAAACCGCACCGATGCACCCGGATGTCGCGGCAGCGCGTACCCATCGCTGGACTCGCGGTGACTGGCAACTCCTGTCGATGCTCGCCAAGGCTTGGCAAGGCCATGTCGGTGCGTTGAACTTATGGAAGATCGTTGACAACCTGCGCCGGTCACTGCTCGCACCGGCGAGTCTGGTCCTGCTTTGGCTCAGCTTTGCCGCCGACGCAGTCAAGCCGCTGACCGCATTGACCCTGGTGGCGGGGGCGTTCGGACTCGGGCCCGTGATGGGATCCCTTGCTGCACTATTACCGGGACGTCGCGACCTCGCTCGCCGCCATTTCTTCTCTGAGGGTGGGAAAGACTTGTTGCTGGCAGCCGGGAGCATGCTATGGCAGATCATCACCCTGCCCTTCGCAGCGACCACGCAAATCAACGCAATTGCGCGAACAATTTGGCGCTTGCTGGTCAGCCAGCAGCATCTGTTGCAATGGACCACCGCCGCACAGTCTCAAGCTACCTCGCGCGGCGACTGGGGCTGGATCTGGCGCAAACATATCGGCATTAGCCTTCTGGCAGTCGCGTGGCTTGCCTCGGGGTTCTTGCTACCTGATGCTGACAAACTCTGGCTGTTGGGCCTGGGTGCCATCTGGACATTGACACCGGTCTGGCTCTGGCTGGCCGGTCAGCCCTGCGCCAGTCGGCAGCAGGGGTTATCCAGGCAAGACCAGGACTATCTGCGGCAACTGGCGCTCGACACCTGGAGCCTGTTTGAAGCGACGGTAACGCCTGCCGACCATCACCTCCCGCCTGACAACTTGCAGATCGAGCCCGAACCGATACTGGCTCGCCGGACATCGCCGACCAATATCGGGCTCTACCTGGCGAGTTGCCTATGTGCACAGCGCCTTGGTTTCATTACTTCAGGCGAGTTGGCATTGCGCCTTCAAGCAACGCTCGACACGCTCGAAAAATTGCCGCGCATCCATGGGCATTTCTACAACTGGATCGACACCGCGACTCTGGCCACCTTGACGCCGTCCTACGTTTCGACGGTCGACAGCGGCAACCTCGCCGCATTGCTATGGATGAGCGCGCAGGCCTGCCAGGAAATTGCCGACGGAAGTCTTCGCGAACAGGATGCCGGGAATGACAGCTCCCTCGTTTTGACCCTGCGTGCATTGGCTGTGCGCATGGAAGCGATCACCGCATCGATGGACTTCGGCTTCCTCTACGACCGCAGGCGGCGATTGTTTCGTATCGGCTTCAGGCCCGCCGATGCGAGTCTGGACCCCTCGTACTACGACCTGCTTGCCTCCGAATCGCGGCTGGGCAGTTATATCGCGATTGCCAAAGGTGATGTGCCGGTCAACCATTGGCAAGCGCTCGGAAGACCATTTCTGTCGGTCGAGGGCGAGCCGACGCTGCGTTCCTGGTCGGGTTCGATGTTTGAGTACCTGATGCCATCATTGCTGATGCGCGAGCCCAGCGGCGGCTTGCTGCAGCGGGTCTCCAAGGCTGCAGTGCTTGCACAGCGACTATTCGGCGCAAGGCATAAATTACCTTGGGGCGTCTCGGAATGCGCGTATTTCGAACAGGATTCATCATTGGCCTTCCAGTACGGACCGTTCGGTGTACCGCAACTGGCCATGCGCCGCACACCCCAAGATGATCTCGTGATTGCGCCTTATGCAACCGTGCTCGCACTGCTGGTGGATGCGCCTGAGGCGGTCGCCAACTTGCACCAACTCGAAAAGCTCGGCGCGCGTGGGCGCCACGGATTCATCGAAGCATTTGACTTCAGCCCGGCGCGTTGCAGCGCAGGCGTCAAGATGCAGAAGGTCTCGACCTATATGGCCCATCACCAGGGCATGAGCTTGCTGAGCCTTTGCAACCTCCTGTGTGGCGACGCACCACGCACCTGGTTCGAACGCTCGCCACGCGCGCAGGCTTTCGGCATCCTGATGCACGAACGCATGCCGCGCGTGGTGGTGTTCCAGACGCGGACGATTCCGCGCCCTCCGCACAGGCCCGATGAAACCCCGGTCAACAGCGGCGCCCGTCTACTGCATCCGGCAAAGCTGGCCATTGAGGGCCTGCCAACGCTGCTGCTCGGCAATGGCGACTACAGCACCTGCCTGCGGCCGAATGGCGCAGGCCAGAGCCGCTGGCATGGCCAGGTGATCAACCGGGCACGCGACGACTTGCTGCGCGATGACTACGGCATCTGGCAGTTCCTGCGCTGCGCAGATCAGGCGCAATTTCATTCGCTGACCCAGGCACCGAATCCGGCACTGCAAACCGAATATTTGACGAGGTTCCAAGCCGACCATGCCGAGTTCCTTGCCATCAACAAGGCCTGGGAGTCGCAGATCGAGGTCTGGATCAGCCCCGACGATGATGTGGAATTACGCCGCCTGACCTTGCACAACCTGACTGATGAAGCGGTCGAGTTCGAGCTGATCAGCTATTTCGAGGCAGCACTCGCACCACAGGCGGCCGAGGAATCGCATCCGGTGTTCCAGAACCTGTTCATACGCGCTTACATGGCCTCGCCGGGCTGCCTTCTGCTGGAACGCAAAGCGCGATTGGCCGGCGAACACAGCCTGTGGGTTGCCCATTTCCTGGCCTGCAGCGATGTATTGCCTGGCGCCGAGTTGCTATCGTTGCAAGTTGAATCTGATCGTTCGCAAATACTCCCGCGGCGTGGTGACTACAGCCAGTTGCATGCCTTGCCTCTGCACGCAACGCAAGCGGTTGACGCCGATCCCGCCCCTGCACAACTCGATACCGGGCTTGACCCGGTCGGCGCGCTGAAGCTGAGGCTATGTCTGCCATCGAGGGCCAAGCGTTCCATGACTTTTGCCTGCGCCGCCGCCTCTGACAAGGAAACTTTGCTGGCCATCGTCGATGCCTATCGTCAGGAAGTCCACCTGACCCGGTCAAAGCTGATGTCCCTCACTCTGGCGCGGATTCGCCAACGCGAACTTCGTCTGAGCGGACTCGATCTGCAATATATGCAAGACCTGGCAACACCGATGACAGTCAGTTGTACGCGCCAGCAGGAAACGCCTGAAACGATGCTGGACCGGCGCACGCTCTGGCGCTTTGCGATCTCGGGCGAGCGACCGATATTGCTGGTGCGAATCAGCAGTTCCCTGGGTCTGCGCGCTCTACGCACACTGCTGACGGCCCACCGGATGTGGGATCTGGTGGGCCTGCGTTGCGACCTGATGGTCGTGAACGGCGAGCCCCACTCTTATCTGATGCCACTGCAACAACATATCCTGGCCTTGCGCAACAGTGTTGGCAGTGACCAGCCGCAGTCAGATCGCGGCAGCGTACGGCTGTTGCAGTTGAGCGATGTCAGCCCGCAGGAACTGGCCGCCCTTTGCGCTAACGCGCGCATCGACTTGGTGCTGGACGGCAGCCCCTTGAATCAACTGCTGCTCAAGGCCTTGCGCAGCGGCACAGTCACTGATGCAGTTGAAGCGGGCAGAAGCAGCACCACGCATGCGCCCTCACATCGCAGCGCTGCCGGCGCCGCTTGGCCGGCGGATTCAGCGCCGGGCCGATTCAGCCAGGCCGGTGGCAGCTTCGAAATCGACATCAATGCCATGCAATTGCCGCCAAGGCCCTGGGCCAACGTGATGGCCAACTCGCATTTCGGCTGCATCGTCACCGAATCGGGAGGTGGCTACACCTGGGCCAATAACAGCCGTTTGAACCAACTGACACCCTGGAGCAACGATCCTTTACTTGATCCTGCGGGTGAGCATTTCCTCGTGCAGGACCGCTCGAACGGTGCCGTATTCGGTCTGCTGCCGGAATTGGATCGCAATGGTGAAGCCGGCTACCAGGTTGTTCATCGGCCCGGCAGCAGCAGCTTTTCGCAGGACCGGGACGGGCTTGCGATTGAAACCACGGTCATGGTGCATCCGCAGGAAGCAGTGAAATGGCTGCGACTTCGCATCAACTGCACCGGATCCAAACCTCATCGGTTACGACTTGTCGGCATGGTCGAATGGCAATTGGGTGCCCAGCGGCGCGACCGGATGACGCTGCAGACCAGCTTCGAGCCAGCCGCTCAGGCCGTGATGGCGCGGCAGATCGAACACAGCGGCGGCTTCGGCAATGGCACGGCCTATCTGATGCTGGTCGGGCAATCGGTGACTCAATGGAGTTGTGCGCGCAAGGAGTTTTTTGATCAAGAAGGTACGCTGCAATTGCCCGACCGACTCGGCAGCGCTCAGGGCTTCGGCCTTGACCCTTGCGGTGCAATTGCCACCGATCTGGACCTGCTGCCGGGCGAGTCGTATTCATTTTCATGGGTGATTGGCTACGCACCAGATCAAATGCAAGCACTGGCGCAGGCGCGTCGGGTGAGTGCGCCGGGCTTCCTCAAAGAGCAGGCAAGCCAAGTGAATTCGGAATGGGAGCAATTGCTATCCGCGATCCGCGTCACGACACCTGATCCGCTGTTCGATGCCCTGGTCAACCATTGGCTGATCTACCAGACCTTGTCATGCCGGATCTGGGCCAAGGCAGGCTTCTATCAGGCCAGCGGGGCGAGCGGCTTTCGCGACCAGTTGCAGGACGCTATGGCCTTGGCATATGCCAGACCCGACCTGTTGCGCAAACAACTGCTGCTGCATGCATCGCGGCAATTTGCCGCCGGCGATGTCCAGCATTGGTGGCATATGCCCAGCGGTGCCGGGGTACGCACCCGTTTCAGCGATGACCTGCTGTGGCTACCCTATGCCATCCAGCAGTATCTGCAAGTCAGCGGCGACAGGGCCTTGCTCGAACAATCGGTCACATTCCTCGAGGGGCCGACGATACCCGCCGGGGCGGAGGACATCTACTGCATTCCCGCCATCGACAGCAGCCATGCCAGCATGTACGAACATGGTGCGCGAGCCATCGACCGCAGCTTGCGTTTTGGCGACCATGGCCTACCCTTGATGGGATGCGGCGACTGGAACGACGGCATGAACCGCGTTGGCCATGAAGGGCGCGGCGAGTCGGTCTGGCTCGCCTGGTTCCTGTTGGTGATCCTACGCGACTGGCTGCCGATGGCACGTGAACGCGGCGAAGACAGTCGCGCCTTGCGCTGGGAAGTCGCCAGGCAGTCCCTGGGCAAGGCAGTCGATCTGCATGGCTGGGATGGCGCCTGGTACCGGCGCGCCTATTTCGACAATGGCCATCCACTCGGTTCGCAATCCAACGATGAATGCCGGATCGACCTGATCGCCCAGGTCTGGAGTGTCTTCGCCTCGCCGCCGGGTGATGCCAGGGCCGCGCAAGCGATGCAAAGTGCCGATGCGCTGCTGGTCGACCGGAAAACCGGGCTGATACGCCTGCTCGACCCGCCGTTGCAGCATGCCGCCGACAACGCCGGCTATATCCAGGCTTACCCAGCCGGTGTGCGCGAGAACGGCGGTCAATACTCACATGCCGGGGTCTGGGCCGTGATGGCACAGGCACAACTCGGCAACGCCTCACTGGCCTGGGAATATTTCTGCATGCTCAGCCCCGCGCATCGCAGCGCAGAGGCAGGCCGAAGGCAGGTGTATGCGATCGAGCCCTATGTGATGCCTGGTGACATCTACTCGGCCCCGCCCTACCAGGGGCGCGGCGGCTGGAGTTGGTACACCGGCTCGGCGGCATGGCTGTACCGGGCTGCCATCGAGTCCTTGCTCGGACTGCAGATTCAGGCCCGAGAATTCTGCCTGCGCCCCTGTCTGCCGCCAACTTGGCCGCAAGCGCAGCTGCACTTGCGTTTGCGCGGCAAGCAAATCACCCTGCTGCTCCGTCGCACCGGACTACCAACCGGTGCCTCGCTGCCGCCGGGGACGCTGAGCATTGCCATCGGGCAATGGGTTGAATTCGATCGCCTTCCAGAGCGCTCGACCCTGCTGCTCGAACTTTCAGCCGACCAATAGATCAACGCAAGAGCTCCAGCGCGGTCAAGCGCTGCTCAATCTGGGGCAGGTCAAGATCAGTCCAATCGCTCGCCAATTTGGCCGTTAGCGCCTTGCTGCAAGCCGGACTCAACTGCGTGTTCAACTCGCCCAGAAACGGATTCGACGCCACCAGCACCCAGGCGCTGAATCGATGTGCCTGCAAGGCCTTGTCGGTATGTTCACCCAGCTCGCGCGCGAACAGCACATGCTCCTTGCGCCTTGCTTCACTGCGATGGTCGAGCGAAGCGCCGCCTACATCGCTATCCCCCTGTGTGCGCTGGGTATGACCGGCCCGATCACTGCTGAGCTCGCTGCCCTTCATGCGGCTTTGCGGATGAACGAAATCAGCCACCTCGCGCAAGTGACCACCCTGTCCTTTCAACCATTCAAAAATTCTTGCACGCGATGCATTGGCGATCAACAACCAGATCATTTCAGTCGAAGCCATAAGGTCTCCTTGCAGTTCAAGAAATCCGGGGCGGCAAGCCCTTGATTGCCGCCCAACGATGCCAACAACATAGTCGGCCGCATCGGCAAGCTGCGCTTGCGAATCATCAAATGCGGCCGAAATCGGCCCTGCCTGAAACGCTACTGACTGCCGTCAACTGCCGCGCCAAGGATCACCGCTAGCCTCGAACCTGACCCGCACCCTGCCGAGAAATCCACCCATGTCCGTTGCAGAAATCCCCGCTGACCGTGAAACCTACCATCTGCTGTCACTGGCAGGTGGTGGCTTTCTCGGCCTCTATACGGTCAAGGTGCTGGAAATGCTGGAGGCCAGAGCTGGCATTCCGTTGGCAAGACATTTCGATCTGCTGGCTGGATCCTCAATTGGCGGGCTGCTCGCGCTCGGGCTGGCTTTCGAGTTGCCGATGGCGCGCATTTCGCAGCTTTTCATTCAGCGTGGGCCCGAGGTTTTTTCCAAGCGTGCCCTGCCCGCCAACGCAGTCACCAAGTTGCTGGACCTGAGCCGCTCGGTGCTCGGGCCGAAGTACACCGGCCAGGCGCTTCGAGAGGCATTGCAAACAGAATTCGGTGACCGCCGCCTGGGCGAAGCGATCCACCCCTTGGTGGTGACGGCGGTCGATGTCGGCAACTGCAGCACGAAAATTTTCAAGACACCGCATGGCCATGCATCGCTGGGCGACAGCAATCTACGCGCTGTCGACGTTGCAATGGCGGCCTGCGCCGCGCCAGCGTATTTTCCAGCCGTGCGAATCGCTCGCACGCTCTATGCCGATGGCGGCCTGTTCGCGGTAGCGCCAGATCAGGTAGCAATGCATGAGCTCGAGCACTACGTCGGCATTGACCCAGCCCGCATGGCGATGCTGGCCGTCGGAACGGCGGCCAGGCGCTACCGCCCTGAGGCAGACATTGCCGAAGATGCCGGAGCGGTCGGATGGTTGTCTGACGGACGCCTGATCATGACCTTGATTTCAGCGCAACAGCAGCATGTCAAGGCGATGATGCAAGACCGGTTGGGCGAGCGTTATCTGCAGCTCGACGCTGACTGGCCGGTCGACGGCGGCCTGGGGCTTGATGTGGCCACCCCCGAGACCATCAAACGCCTGACCAACCTGGCCCGACAAACCTTGACTCCGGCCGTCGACAGCCAACTGACCCGCTTCCTATCCCACCTCGGTGCCGGCCGGGATTGACCCGGCTTGGCATTCAATCAGCAGCGGCCTTGACCTTGTATTTCTTTACCGCCGATTGCAAGCGCTCAAGCACCGCTGCGCGCAAAGCTGCTGGATGCAGCACCTGCACATCGTCACCATGGCGCAGGATGTCCATGATGATTTCGGTATCGCTCGCATAGGGCAATTTCAGCTCGAAGCGGCCATCGTCAAGCCAGCGTCCGACCTGATCGGCATGCCATTGTTCGCGGCTGACCCATTGCGCGGCCTGGGCCTCGAACAAGAGCGTGGCCGACTGCTTCTTTGCCCCCGCATAGATGCCATAGCCACCGTCCATTTCGGCTTCAAGCTGTTGCAATGACAACTGCTTGGCCCGTCCATCAAGCGTTGTCGCTGCTTCTATCGCATCCAGCGCAAAACGCAGTAGCTTCTCGCGCATGTGGCACCAGGCGTCCAGATACCAGGTATTGCGGTAATGCACGAGACGCTGTGGCGACAACTCGCGTTCGCTGACTTTGCCGCGGCCCCGCGTGTGGTAACGGATGTGCAGCTTGCTGCGCTTGAGCAAGGCCTCGGCGACCAACTCGAAATACTGCGTCGGTACCGGTCGTTTGGCCGGGCTGATGATTTTTACCCGCTTCAGCAATTCCTTGGCATCGACCTCGCTATTGCCCAGCATCTGGTGGATGCGCTCGAGCAGCGGCTGCAGGTGCCGGCTGATCACGCCTTCGGCATCGACTTCACTGAGCAACTGATGCGCCATCAGCAGCGAATAAAGTTCGGGCTCGCTGAACCACAGTCCCGGCAATTCATGCTTCTCGCCGCGATAGTCGGCGCCAAAGCTGTAGCCATTGAGGAAACGGTCGTATTCGATCGGCGCGCCGAGTTGGTCGCGCAGATAGTCAAGGTCGCGCTTCAACGTTGCCGGCGACACCTCCAACTCGTCCAGCAGCGCCTGGAAACTCACATGGCCGCGGTTGCGGATGAGCATTTCGATCTTGTAGACACGCGCAGTCTTGGCCATCTTCAGTCGCCACATGGCGCTCACAGTCTGAGCTGTGCTGAATGTAGCGCAGCCGGCGCTTTGCGTGGCGCCAGCCGGGCATTAACATCGCAGGCCATGTGCAACCTCTACCATTTATCGCCCAAGGCCGAGATCAGCAACTACTTCAAGGCCCAGGTCCATGACGAGTTGCCGCAAGGGGCTGTCGGGCCCTTCGGCCAAGGGGTTTTCATCCGCCAGCAAGGTGGGCAGCGCCAGGCATTGCCCGGGCAATGGGGCATGATCGCGCCGCGGGCCAGCCAGGCCAAACCGGCCTCGCGCGCCATCCTCACCAACAACGCAAGAATCGAGTCGGTGGCCGAACGGCCGACCTACCGCGACGCTTGGCGCAGCGGCCGGCGCTGCATCATCACGGCGCAGTCTTATCAGGAACCAAATTGGGAAACCGGCCGCAATGTCTGGTGGCAGATGCGCCGCATCGACGACCTGCCCTGGGCCCTGGCTGGCATCTGGTCCGAATGGCGCAAACCCGAGACCGGCGAAATCTTGCCCAACTATTCCATGCTGACGATGAACTGCGATGGCCACCCGCTGCTGAGTCGCCTGCACAAACCGGATCCAGCGCTACCGCCTGACCAGCAGGACAAACGCGCAGTAATCCGGCTGCGGATCGAGGATTGGGATTGCTGGTTGAATGGGACGATCGAGCAAGCGCTGAACCTGGTGCGCCTGCCCGAAGCAGAGGAGTTCGATCCCGCACCGGCTGAGCAGACCAAGCTGTTGCTGGCCAGTCGGCAGCCGGCTCAGGCAAGCCTCGACTGGCTCGGCTAGCGCCGCCCAAACTGCCATCGCCGCCTACAATCCGCGTCCAAGTCGTACAAACCAAACATCGCGGTCCGCTGCGCCAGCCCGGCGTACCGGCAACTGCCGGAGCCTATCTATGCAAACTCGCCAAGCCACCATCGCCCAGCGCATCGACAAGCTGCGCGCTGCCATGATCGACCAGGGCTTGCACGCCTGCCTGGTGCCATCGAGCGATCCGCATCTGTCCGAATACCTGCCCGAGCGCTGGCAAGGCAGGCAATGGCTATCGGGCTTCAGCGGTTCGATGGGCACGCTGGTCGTCACCCGCAAGCAAGCCGCCATCTTTGCCGACAGCCGCTACTGGTCACAGGCCGAAAAAGAGCTGGACGGCACCGGCATCGCGCTGGTCAAAATCCCGACCGGCGCCGCCACCCATTTCATCGAATGGATCGCCGGGCAATTACAGTCGGGTGAATCGCTGGCGGTGGACGGCCAGGTGCTGAGCCTGGCCTTGGCGCAGATGCTCGGTGCAGCCATGCAGCGCGCCGGCATCAATTTGCGCAGCGACGTCGATCTGGTGCAAGCCGCCTGGGCCGATCGTCCCGGTTTGCCAAGCGCAGCCGTCTACGAGCATCTGCCGCCTCAGGCCGCCGTTTCGCGCGCCGACAAGCTGGCCCTGGTGCGCACGCAGTTCAAACTGGCCGGAGCCAGCCACCATTTCATCTCCACCGTCGACGATGTCGCCTGGCTGCTCAATCTGCGCGGTGCCGATGTCGAGTACAACCCGGTTTTTCTGGCCCATCTGCTGCTTGATTCCGAACATGCCACGCTGTTCGTCGGCGCCGGTAAGGTACCTGCTGCGCTGCAAGCGCGACTGGCCGCTGATGGCGTGCAACTGGCCGACTATGCGCAAGCGCCACAGGCCTTGCTCACCATGCCCGCCAATGCCAGCTTGCTGCTCGACCCGAAACGCGTCACGCTGGGCCTGCGCGAGGCAGTTGCCGCCGGCGTACGGGTGATCGAGGCGATCAACCCCAGCACCTTGGCCAAGAGCCGTAAGACCGCTGCAGAAGCCGCTTTCGTCCGCGAGGCGATGGCGCAGGACGGTGCGGCGATGTGCGAGTTCTATGCCTGGTTTGAAGCGGCTCAGGCGCGTGGCGAGCGGCTCACCGAGCTCAGCGTCGACGAGCAACTGAGTGCCGCGCGTGCCAGGCGCCCGGGTTTTGTCGGCCTGAGCTTTCCGACCATCGCCGGCTTCAATGCCAATGGCGCCATGCCGCATTACCGCGCCACGGCCGAATCGCATGCTGAAATCAGCGGCAACGGCATGTTGCTGATCGACTCCGGCGGCCAATACCTCGGCGGCACCACCGACATCACCCGGGTCTGGCCAATTGGACAGGTCAGTGCCGCGCAAAAACGCGATTACACGCTGGTGCTCAAAGGCACGCTGGCGCTCTCTAGCGCCTGCTTCCCGCGCGGCACCTTGAGTCCGATGCTCGATGCGCTGGCGCGCGCGCCGCTCTGGGCCCATGGCATCGACTATGGGCATGGCACCGGCCATGGCGTGGGCTACTTCATGAACGTGCACGAAGGCCCGCAAAGCATTTCCAAGACCATTCCTGATGCCAATATGGCGATGGAGCCGGGGATGATCACCTCGGTCGAGCCGGGCTTGTACCGGCCGGGCCAATGGGGCGTGCGGATCGAGAACCTGGTGCTCAACGTCGCGATGATGACGCCCGAAGCGATCGCCGAGCAAGGCCAGTTCGGCGAAATGCTGGCGTTCGAAACCCTGACACTTTGCCCGATCGACACCCGTTGTATCGACCGCAGCTTGCTGCGCAGCGACGAGTTGGCCTGGTTGAACCGTTACCACCAGGAAGTCCGCAGCCGGCTGAGCCCGCTGGTCAGCGGCGCGGCGCTGGATTGGCTGCTGCTGCGCACCGAGGCGCTAACGGCCTGATAAAAGCGCGCCTCGAGCGCGCTTTTTCTTGCTGCCTTGATTCGAAGATCATGCCTCGAATGGCGGCAGGCTTTACCAGCGTCGCATCAAACAGCCGCGCCGGCCCGGTACAAGACCGCATCGCGGCCGGCATTGACGGCAAAGCGCAAGGCTTCGGCCGGCGAGGTCCAGGCATAACCTGAAGCCAGGTTCTCGTCGCGAAAAGCCTCAACCTGAGGCGACATGCCGCGCTCGCGCATCACCACCACCGCAGCCACGTAGCCAAACTGGCGCGGCCGCTCGATCGCCCCGGCATAAATCCTGTATTCCCCGACATCGACTTGTTCGAAATGCATGATCTGTCCCTGATTCCGGCTTGACTATCCCTGGGTTGGACTATCGCGGTAAACCTGGCGCTTGACTACCCACTCAAGGCGGGGGTTGCATGGCTTGCTGATTGGCTATTTTTCCTGTCGTACTTATCCGGGGCAACCAATACCTGGCTGACCCGCTCATGTCACGCCAGCGTCAAATAAGCAGCCGAAGATGACGCAATGCAAATTCCAGTTTCGCCCCCGCGTCAGCAAACTGCCACGGAGGAAATCGCAAACAGCATCAGCCACGGCGCAGGCTTCCTGGTGGCCTTGGCAGCCTTGCCGGCCTTGCTGCAACTCAAGCCTGGCGCTGATCTTTGGCAGCAAGCGGCGCTGAGCGCATTCGCCTTGACGATGATGTTGATGTTCGCCTCGTCGGCCTTGTTTCACGGGTTGCCTGAGGGCAGTGCCAAGGATCTCTTCGAGCGCCTAGATCGTGCCGCCATTTACCTGTTCATTGCCGGCAGCTACTCGGCTTTCGCAGCCCCAGCGCTGCAGGGTTCGCAGGCCTTGATCATGCTGGGCTTGGTCTGGGCGCTGGCTTGCCTCGGAGTGCTGATCACCTGCATGGGCTGGGTCAAGCAGCCGCTGTTGTCCACCGGTCTTTATGTCGTCATCGGCTGGCTGGTGCTGCTTTCGGCAACGCCCTGGATCGCGCAGATTTCCACCGCAGCGCTGAACCTGCTGCTGGCTGGCGGTGCCGCTTACACCCTGGGCGCATTGATCTTTCTACTCAGCTCGAAGCTGCGTTTCGCGCATCTGGCCTGGCATCTGCTGGTGATGCTCGGCAGCGGACTGCATCTGGCGGCCAACCTGCTCCCGGACTGACAAGAGGCTAGACAAGCAAACTCGGTAAAAGCCGGCAGACCCGGCGCCCAGCTGGTCATTGGCTGAATCAGCCCTCGATCGGCTCAGGCAATTCTTCGTCCATCGAGCCATCGGCTTGAGCGGCCAGTTCGGCGCAATGAACCGCTTGCAATTGGTGACCGTAGGCCAGGTAGGCATGGACCGAAGTCATCGTCACATCATCGCCGTCGTCGGCGCTGGCAGCTTCGATGTGATGTTTGGCAGCCTCCTCGAAATGATGTGCGGCCTCGCGGTGCAGGGTGGCGGCGGTGTAGTGAACTTCCTGGTAATGGTCGGTCGTCATCGAAGGCTCCTGAAGGGTTTGCATGAAGGGCCCCGATCGCGCGAGCCACAGCGAATGTTGAGCGCAGCGCATTTCAAGCCTGTGACAAATTCTGCAGCCCTGAGTCATTTATTTACATCGGACTGATGGTGGCTTGATCAGGATGACTCGACCACCACAGCGCGAACGCAGCGAATCTCCTGCAATGTCATGGTTTCGTCACTCTAGCGTCACGGCAGCGTCATCATCAGCACCGAGCATGACGGTACTCAACTACGACCTGGATGGCCATGCGCGACTTGCCAATACCCACGCTGCCCTTCGCTGATCTGCGGCCGACCCAGGCCGGCAAAGCGCCTTCACGACGATCAGGCTTTGAGGTTGACTCCGAAGCAAGGCCTCGCCTTGACGTCAGTTGGGCCAGCACTATCGACGAAGTTCGTGCGGCCCAAAAACTGCGCTATCTGGTGTTTGCCGAAGAGATGGGTGCATGCTTGAGCGTCCCTCCGGGCTCACCGAAAGGCCATGACATCGATGTCTTCGATGACTACTGCGAGCATCTGCTGGTGCGCAAGGTGAAAGCCGATGGACGGCTCGGCAAGGTCATCGGCACTTATCGGGTGCTGACGCCAGAGGCTGCCGCTCGCGCCGGCGGGCTTTACAGCGAGACCGAGTTTGACCTCGGCAACCTGCTCGGACTGCGCGCCAGCATGGTCGAGTTGGGCCGGTCCTGCGTGCACCCGGACTACCGTTCGGGCGGCGCCATCCTCACGCTCTGGGCGGCCTTGGCCGAGTTCATGGTGCGCAACCGCCTCGACACGATGATCGGCTGCGCCAGCGTCAGCATGCGCGACGGCGGGCATTACGCGGCCAGCTTGTGGAAAAAGCTCGAGCAGACGCATCTGGCCAGCGCCGAGTGGCAAGTACGCCCGCGCCTGCCCTTGCCGGTGAACGAGTTGCGCCATGACCTCGACGTCGAGCCGCCGCCGCTGATCCGCGGCTATCTGCGCTGCGGCGCCCGCGTGCTCGGCGCGCCGGCCTGGGATCCTGACTTCAACACCGCAGACCTGCCAATGATCATGCGGATCGCCGACTTGCCGGCGCGCTACCGCCGCCAATTCAGCGCCTGAGCGTTCAGCGGGGCAAGGCCAGCAAAGCCTGCCCCATCTTGATGCGGGTGCCTTCGCTGATACCGGCACACAGCTCAAACCCTTTCGGCGCAAACACCAGGATGGTCGAACCATGCTGGAACCAGCCCATCTCTTCGCCCTTGGTGCACTTGGCCTGGCAGGGAATTTCATTGGCACCGCGGTAACGCCGGTGCAGCAACAGGTCAAGGAAATGCAGGCGCAAGCTGGCTACCAGAATGGCTGCGACCGGCACCAGCGCAATCTGCTGACCGCTGTCCAGCCGCGTGCGCAGCACCGCGCGTTCATTGCGGCAAAACAAGCGCTCGACCCTTGCCAAGGCGATCGGGTTGACGTTCCAGCAGTCCCCGCTGATATGGGTCACATGCTCGACCACACAGTCATGCGGTGCATGGAAGCGGTGGTACATCGCCGAGGTCAGGCGCAAAGTCACGAACACGCCGTCCTGAAAGGCACTGGTATCTTGCGTCGCTCCGAATAGATCCTGGATTGAATACGGAAAGCCTTTGGCCTGGAAAACCTGCCGACCTTCGACCCGCCCGCAGGCTCCGACGATGGCATCGCTGGGACTGGTCAGCAGGCCCGGATCCGGGTCGACCAGGCGCGCGCCGGGTTTCAATTCGCGGGTGAAGCAATCGTGCAGCGAATCGAACTTTTGCTTGCGTGCGTCTGACAAATCAAGATCGGTGAACAACTGCCAGGCGGCAATCGAGATGCGGCACAGCAGCGGATGGCGGATCTGGCTGAACCAACCGACGAAGCGCGTCAACGCCGCTCGCGGGATGCGGTTGGTGAGCAGGAAGTTCAAATCCTCTTGCTGAAGAAATCGACGAAATATTTGCATTTTCACGAAGCTGTCAAGCAGCCCTGTTAAATATTGAGATCTGGGAAAAAACAGCCTGATAGGCCCACTCATGGAACAGACATTTGCACTTACTGCCGTGGCGATCGCCGCCCTGGCCTTGATCCTGCCTCGAGCCAAACAGCGGCTTGATCTGTCGCGCGCCAAGCACCGCTCGCTGGCCGGACATTCGCGCATGGCCAAACGGCTGGCGCGACTGATTCCCGGCTATGCCTACGACGAGGCGAAATTCTTCAACTCGGATGGCGCGCCGGCCGAGGCCGTGGCGCAGCGACGTGCCGGCTTCGAGCGCCTGACTGCGCTGTTTGCCGAACGCTTCGCCAAGAGCATCGCGATGACGGCACGCGCAAGGGTGGCCATCTCCGATCTGCAGTTCACCGGCAGCTACCGCGTGCCCTTCCAGTACAGCCCTTACCTGCGCGAGCACCTGAAAGTCGGCGCCTTCCTGCAAGCCTCGTCGGGCGTCACCTTCGAGGATCTGGATGGCAATGTCTTCTACGACCTGACCGGCTCCTACGGCGTCAATGTGTTCGGTTACGACTTCTACCGCGAATGCGTCGACGAAGGCATTGCCCTGACCCACCAACTCGGCCCGGTCCTCGGTGCCTATCATCCCTGTGTGGTCGAGAACGTCGAACGCTTGCAGGCGATTTCGGGGCTTGATGAGGTGTCGTTCCATATGTCGGGCACCGAAGCGGTGATGCAGGCAGTGCGGCTGGCGCGCTATCACACCCGGCGCAGCCATCTGGTGCGCTTTTGCGGCGCTTATCACGGCTGGTGGGAAGACGTGCAGCCCGGCATCGGCAACCCCTTGCCACCGCGTGAAACCCATACCTTGAAGGACATGGACGATCGCAGCCTGCATTTGCTGCGCACCCGCAAGGACATTGCCTGCGTGCTGATCAACCCGCTGCAAGCGATGCATCCGAATGCAGGTGCGCCGGGCGACACGGCCTTGCTCGACAGCAGCCGCAGGGCCGCTTTTGACCGCGTCGCTTACACCGCCTGGTTGAAAAAGCTGCGCGCGGTCTGCACTGAACGCGGCATCGTGTTGATTTTTGATGAGGTGTTTCTCGGTTTCAGGCTGGCCGCTGGCGGCGCACAGGAGTATTTCGGCGTCCGAGCTGACATGGTCACTTACGGCAAGACCCTGGGTGGCGGGTTGCCCGTCGGTGTGGTCTGCGGCCGGCGCGAGTTGATGAAACGTTTTCGCGACGAAAGCCCTGCCGACATCTGCTTTGCCCGCGGCACATTCAATGCGCATCCCTATGTGATGGGGGCGATGAAGGCCTTTCTTGATCGTCTCGAAAGCGCTGAAGTCAAGGCAATCTATGAAGGCGTCGATGAGCGCTGGAACGCCCGTGCCGCGCGCTTCAACCAGACGATGCAAGCCGCCGGCTTGCCGATTCAAGTGGCCAATATGCAATCGATCTGGAGCGTTTTTTACACCACCCCTTCGCGCTACAACTGGATGCTGCAGTTCTATCTGCGCGAACAGGGTCTGGCGCTGAGCTGGATCGGCACCGGCCGATTGATCTTCAGCCTGAACTACAGTGATGCCGACTTCAACGCGGTGCTGGAGCGCTTTGTTCAGGCCGCCCAAGTCATGCAGGCCGAGGGCTGGTGGACAAGCGATGCCGCTCTGAGCAACAAGGCCATCAAGCGCAGCATCCTGCTCGAGATGCTGCGCCAGAAGTTCCCGGCCTGAATGCTGATCAGACCTGTGACGGGTGCGTGGCGACATGCGTCATCGGGTCGATCAGTTCACCGCGCAGCAGATACAGCGGCGACTTGTAATACAGCATGATGTCGTGGAAGGGGTCGGTCAGGATTTTGAACATCCAAGCCGCCCCCGTCATCAAATCCTGCTGGATCCACAGCTGAGTCACACGAAACAGCAGGCCGCCGACTCCCAGTGACAGCCAGGCGATGCCGACGTCATGGATCAGCCCATGCAAGTCAGTCGCCGGCTTGATCAGTCCGAACACCGACGGTTGCAGCCACAGCAGCAACGGGATCAACACCCAGATGGCGAGCAGCACGATCTTGCGCTGGATGTTGTAGCCGATCTTGATGTCTTCCTTGTGCTCGTCGGTGGCCTGGTTGACATGGTCATAGCCGCGCGGCTCGAAGAAGAAATGCCCGGCCTGGCGGCTCGTCATCGAGACGCACCAGGCCAGCAAAGCGGCCTGCGCCGGGTCGACGAACAAAAGGCCGTAGGACACCAAAAAAGCAATTGCACTGAGCAAATGCAGGCTCTGGTTGATGCGGCTGTGGTGATAGTAGCGGTGGTCGTCCCAACGCTGGATAGCCAAGGTTTGCAGGAGATTTTTCACGGCTGTGTCGCTTCCAAGAAGTGGTGGGCCGCAGGCCGGTCGGGGCTTGCGTGACGTGATGGTGACTGGCTTGCGTGAAAATTGCGTGACGGTTACGCGCAATTGGATTTTTTGCGGCTGTCATCGAACTGTTATATCCGGCTGGCAGGATCGCCCCATGAATACAAGCCTGCCAGATGACATCGTTGTCAATAACTTTGTGGCCGCGCAGCGCTCCTTGCGGATCGCCTTTGTCACCGAGACTTATCCGCCCGAAGTCAACGGGGTGGCAATGACGGTGGCGCGGATCGTCGAGGGCCTGCATCGACGCAACCACGACGTGCAATTGATCCGACCCAGACAGGCGGCAAGCGATGCTGCAGGCCAGACCGTGCGCTTTCATGAAGTGCTGATGCGTGGCTTGCCGATTCCGCGCTACCCTAACCTTCGCATGGGTGTGCCGTCCAAACGTGCCTTGGTCCAGCTCTGGTCATTGCGTCGCCCGGACATCGTGCATATCGCAACCGAAGGCGCACTCGGCTGGTCGGCGCTGCAGGCGGCAATCCATTTGAAACTGCCTGTCAGTTCCGACTTTCGCACCAACTTTCATGCCTACAGCCGTCATTACGGCATCGGCTGGCTCTACAAGCCAATCATGGCTTACCTGCGCAAGTTCCATAACCGCACGCACAGCACGATGGTGCCGACTGCCGCCTTGCAACGTGAGCTTGAGGCCAGCGGCTTCAAACAGCTCAACGTGGTGTCGCGCGGCGTCGATGTCCAGCAATTCACGCCGCTGCAGCGCAGCCAGGTCTTGCGTGACCAATGGGGCCTGGCGGCTGACGACTTGTGCATCATTCACGTGGGAAGAATCGCACCCGAGAAAAATCTGGCGGTGCTGATGGCCGCCTTTGACGCGATTTCGAAAACGCAGCCACGCGCAAAACTGGTCATGGTCGGCTCGGGCCCCGAGCAGGCCGCAATGCAGGCCAGGTACCCGACGGTGATATTTGCCGGCCAGCGCAGTGGCGACGAGTTGGGCGCCCACTATGCCTCGGCCGATCTTTTCCTCTTCCCCAGCCTGACCGAAACCTTCGGGAACGTCACGACCGAAGCGATGGCCAGTGGTCTGGCCTTGTTGGCCTTCGATTACGCAGCTGCTGCCCAGTTGATCCGCTCAGGTGAGAACGGCAGGCTGGTGGCGATGGGCGATAGCGCCGCCTTCGTCAGCGCTGCCGTGGCCATGGCTGCCGATGCTGCAGGACGGCGGCAGATGGGGACTGCCGCTTGCTTGACAGCGTCTGCGCTGGACTGGTCCAGCGTTACCGCTCGCTTTGAAGGCGTGCTCGATCAGGTGATCCAGCGTGCGGCATTGCCGAATCGATCTTTTGTGACGACAGGATCCCTGCCCGCAGTCTGAAAGTCAGGTCGACCGGGCAGCCAAGCCTGCTGCATTGCTGCGCTCGCGCCAGATCAGCCCAGCCATCGCAAGGGCGATACAAAGGCCGAAGCCCCACATCACCTTGACAGTCGGCAGCCCCAGGCTTGACAGCATCGCGTAGGCGCAGAGCATGCCCAGCACGCTGGCGTTTTCATTGAAGCCCTGAACGGCAATCGAGCGACCGGCGCTCAACAGTTGGTAGCCACGATATTGCAGCAAGGCATTCAGCGGCACCACCAGCAAACCACCGACTGCACCAGTCAGCATCAAGAGCGGCAAGGCAAACCGGAGTTCAGTCGTGCTGGCAAGGGCCGGAACCAGCAGCCCCAGCACAACACCGTAGCCGAGCATAGTCTTGGCCCGGCTCAACGGCACCCACCAGGCTGCCAAGGCGGCCCCACCAATCACCCCGACAGCTACAGCAGCCTGCAGGTAGCTGGCCTGATGCAGAGGCAAATCCAGCACTTCGGCAGACCAGCGTAGCAAGGCAAATTGCAGCGTTGCGCCCAGACCCCAGAACAGCGTCGTGACGGCGAGCGACAAACCGCCATCTCTGTCGCGCCAGAGGAGTAAATTGGCACGCCAGAAATCCCGCAGCAAAGCCAGCGGGTGCGGCCGGCAAGCCGGGTAGCGGGCGCCGCTGTCGGGCACGCCGGTATTCAGCCAGGACGCCGCCGCATAGACCAACAGCAAAGACAACATCGCCGGAGCCAGCCTGGAGCCATCGAGCAAGCCCCAGCCGCTGAGCCAAGCCTGGCCTGCAGAGACCAGCGCTGCGTCGAACAGCCATGGGCTGACGAGCAAGCCACCCAGCATCGTGCCAAGCAAGACTGCGCCGACCACCGACACCTCCAGCCAGCCATTGGCCAGCACCAGGCGCTGCGGACCCACCAACTCGGTGATCAAGCCGTATTTGGCCGGCGCATAGGCTGCGGCGCCAAATCCGATCACGCCGAAAGCCAACATCGGATGGGCCCCGAGCAGCAAGGCCAGCAGGCCCAGCACCTTGACTGCATTCATCCACGCCATCAGCTTTGCCTTGGGGAAAGCATCGGCCAGCGGACCAACGAAAGGCGCCAGCAAGACATAGGACAGGGTGAATGAGAACTTCAGCAGCGGCGCCCACCAACCCGGCAAGCCCTGCTCCTGCAATAGAGCGATGGTGACGATCAACAGCGCGTTGTCGGCCAAGGCTGAAAAGAATTGCGCCGCAATCAAGCGCTGAAAACCAGGTGGCATGGCGGCTGACTTTGCGAAAGACGCCAGCATGACAGGCAAAGATGAAAACCGCGTGACGGTTCAGTTGTTTGATGCAAACCACAGCGCGCCGCTCGGCGGAGCAAAAGTGGACACCAATTTTTCATATTCCGCAGCTATCGTCGGCGAGTGAAAAATTCCCGCCTGATGCCTACCCCGACCACCCACCCCGTGCCAACCTTTGAGCCCCCGCCTTTGGGCAGCCTGAGCGGCGGCGCCAGGCAAGGGCTGGTAATGATGCTGCTCGCCCTGCTGTGCGCCTGCTCGCCGCGCTTGCTGCTCGTGCAAAGCGCGGCCAACGAACTTGCGCAGCAGAACCAGGGCGCTGAAACCGACACCCAGTTGGCCAGGGAGGCCGCGGCGTTTTACCTGAAGCTGTCCGAGTCGGTTTTGAGCCAGACGCCTGACAGCTTCGCCTTGGCTGAAGCGGTGGCGGGAGGTTTCACGCAATATGCCTTTGCCTTTGTCTCGGCCGAGGCCGACCGCATCGAGTCCAAGGACTCGCGGGCCGCCCAAAAACTGCGCGTCCGCGCGGCCCGCCTGTACTGGCGCGCCCATCAACATGCGATGGCCGCGCTCGAGCGCCAGCAGCCTGGCTTTCGGGCCGCGCTGGCGAGCCCCGACCCAGCCCGCTGGCCGCAGCTGAGTCAGCGCCAGATCGGTCTGGCCTACTGGGCCGCCGCCTCTTGGGGCGGCCGCATCAGCAACTCGAAGGACGACCCCGAAATCGTCGCCGACCTGCCTTTGGCGATCCGCCTGGCCACGCTGGCCTGGCAGCGCGACCCCGGCCATGGTGAGGGCGGGTTGGCCAGCTTGATGGGGACTTTCGAGTCAGTGCGCGCTGGTGGTTCACAGACACAGGCGCTGGCCTATTTCGATCAGGCCATCACTTTCAGCCGAGGGGAAAATGCCGGCGCCTATGTCGCCAAGGCCGAAGCCATTGCCTTGCCGGGAGGCGACCGCGCTGGCTTTGAAGCCCTGCTGCGCCAAGCTCATGCGGTGAGTCTTCTGCACCCGAATTTGTCAAACGAAGTGATGGGCGAGCGCGCGCAGTGGCTGCTCGACCAAGCCGACGATCTCTTTTGAATCAGGTCTCCAATGAAGAAAAAACTGACCCTTGCCCTGCTCCTGCTGGCCGCCATGCTGACCGGCAGCGCCTGGGCCGCAGACAAGCAATTGCGGATCGGTACCGTCGCACCGAAAAATTCGCTTTACCACCGCCAGCTGATGGAGCTGGGTGAAGTCTGGCGCAATGCCCAGGGCGGCAATGCCAAATACCTGGTCTATGCCGATGGCAGCCAGGGCGGTGAGGCCGAGCTGGCGCGGCGCATGCGCATCGGGCAGTTGCAGGGCGCGCTGCTGTCGGTGGTCGGCTTGCGTGAAATCGATCCCTCGATCAGCGCCTTGCAAAGCCTGCCGCTGCTGTTCAAGAGCTGGGACGAAGTCGACTATGTGCGCGAAAAAATGCGCCCGGCGATGGAAAAGAAATTCCTCGACAAAGGCTTCGTCGTGCTCGCCTGGGGTGACGCCGGCTGGGTACGCTTTTTCTCCAAAGATCCGGCCACCCGACCGGACGACTTCAAGAAGATGAAATTCTTTGCCTGGGGCTCTGAAGCCGAGCAGCAGGAAATCATGAAAAGCCTGGGCTACACACCGGTGCCGCTGGAAACCTCCGACATCCTGCCCGCCATCCAGACCGGCATGATCAACGTCGTGCCGTCGACGCCCTACTTCGCGCTGGCCAGCCAGATCTACATGACCGCGCCGAACATGCTCGAAATCAACTGGGCGCCGATCGTCGGCGCTTTGGTCGTCACGAGCAAAGCCTGGGGCGAGATGTCGCCCGAGGTGCAAGCGGCGCTGCGCAGCGCCAGCGACAAAGCTGGCGTGCAAATGCGCAGCAAGGCCAGGCAGGAAGTCAACGAAGCCGTTGACGCGATGGCCAAGCGCGGCTTGAAGATCAACCGCCCAACGCCAGAGCAGATGCATGAATGGGATCAGTTGGCGCAAAAGCTCTACCCGCGCATCCGCGGCGTGATGGTTCCAGCCGATACCTTTGACGAGGTTTTCGCCCATCTGAAGGCCTTTCGCGCTGGCAAATGAACTCGATCAAACCCATGCGCTGGCTGGCGCGTTCCGATGAATTGATGGCCATCATTGCGCTGGGGCTGATGCTGCTGATTCCCTTGGTGGAAATCGCTGCAAGGCCGCTGCTGGGCCAGGGCATCGCGAATGCACCCGTGCTGGTGCAGCACCTGGGACTGCTGCTGGCGATGTTTGGCGCGGTCGCGGCGGAGCGCCATGGGCACCTGACTTCGCTGGGCAGCGGGCTTGGAGACATGGCCGGTGGGCGCTTCAAATCAGCATTGAAGTCTTTTGCCGATGCGGGTGCCAGCGTGATCTGCGGTCTGCTGGCGCTGGCGAGCTGGCGCTTTGTCGCCAGTGAAATGCAGGCGAGTCACGTCCTGGCTTATGGCCTGCCAGTTTGGGCGGTACAGGCGGTGATGCCGCTGGGCTTCTTGCTGCTCGGCGCCAAGCTGGCAGCGCGCTGTGTCGAGTCGGAGATTTGGAAAACACTCGGCGTTCTGCTGCCGCTGGGCAGCTTTGCAATTGGCGTGGCAATAGCTGACCAGGACTTGCCGATCTTGCCGGCGGGGCTGTTCATCCTGGCCTTGCTTTTGGCGGGCGCGCCGATCTTTGCCGTGCTCGGCGGCCTGGCTTTGGCGCTGTTCTGGCAGGATGGCCTGCCCTTGGCCTCGGTGGCCTTGTCCCACTACCAGATCACCGTCAATCCTTCGCTGCCAGCCCTGCCGCTCTTCACCCTGGCCGGATTGATCTTTGCCCGCACCGGCGCGGCGCAGCGGCTCAGCGCAGTCTTCCTGGCAATGTTCGGCAGCGGTGTGCATGGCACCGTGATTGCGTCGGCGGTGCTGTGCTCTCTCTTCACCGCCTTCACTGGCGGCAGCGGCGTGACCATCCTCGCGCTGGGCGGCTTGCTACTGCCGATGTTGCGCAATGCCGGTTACCCCGAGCAGCGCGGCATCAGCTTATTGACCAGCGCCAGTGCCTTGGGGGTCTTGCTGGCACCCTCAGTGCCCTTGATCATGTACGCCATCATCGCGCGGGTTCCAATCAACACGATGTTCCTGGCCGGCCTGTTGCCCGCCTGCGTGATGGTGGTCTTCCTGCTGGTTTTCGGTGGTTTCCTGCAGCGCAAGGGCTTGTCAGCGCCGGCACCTTCCGGCGCGATCCAGCTTGGCAGCCTTGGGCAAACCCTCTGGCAAGCCAAATGGGAGTTGCTGGCACCGCTGGTGGCGATCGGCTCACTGGTTGGCGGGTTCACCACGCCGACCGAAAGCGCCGCGCTGACCGCTGCCTATGCAGTATTGACCCAAGCGCTGGCACATCGGGAATTGAGCTGGCGCTTGCTGGGCCACGCCCTGACCGATTGCGCGCAGATCATCGGCGGCGTGATGTTGATCCTCGGCATGGCCCTGGCGCTGACCAACTTCCTCATCGACGCCGGCATTCCGGATGCGGCCAGCGTCTGGGCCCAAAGCGTGATCCCGAACAAATTCGTCTTCCTGCTGGCGTTGAACCTGTTTTTGTTCGCCGCGGGTGCCCTGATGGAAATTTATGCCGCCATCGTCGTGCTGGTGCCCTTGCTGCTGCCGGTGGCTGTCAGCTACGGCATCGACCCGGTGCATTTCGGCATCATCTTCCTGGCCAATATGGAGATGGGATTTCTATGCCCACCGGCCGGCATGAACATCTATTTTGCTTCGGCCATGTTCGGCAAACCGCTGCGCTATGTGGCAGTTTCGGTGCTGCCTGCGCTGCTGGCGATCTTCCTCTGCACCTTGGTGATTTCATGGCTGCCCTTGCTGGCAACCGGCCTGCCGGGTCTTATCGCCAGCAGGTAAAGGGCAACTCCGGGAGCTCAGCTCAGGCGCTTGAACGTGATCTCGCCGATCAATTGATCGCCCGCGTATTGCATGGACCGCTCGCTGATGATTTCGACCAGGCCGCTGACGGCCATCAACTTGAGCTCCTTGGCCGCATCGTCATAGACAAAGGGGTTATCCAACGCCGTCCCGGGGCCATTCAATTTGCACACAAGGCCTGGCAGCGAATCAAGATAAACGGATTGAGCGATCGTGGCCATCTAAGTCTCCAATTGAGCTGAACCAATAACCGCCAGCTTAGCATAAACCCTAAGCTCCACCCCCCTACTTTCGGTCTGCCCAATCTGTCGCTCAGCAGTTGACAAGATACCGTATAAACGATTTATACTGTTTTTCCACAACAGGAGATCGAGATGAACAGCACACAACCCGTTCCATCCAAAATCGAGACCGTTGAAGCTTCGGCTCTGGTCGCTGCACCGCTTGTGAAAGTCGCCACGCCAACAAGTGCAGCCCGCCCCAAGCGCGCGGCACCGCACCGTCCAAGCAAAGCCGCAGCTTCAACGCCTACCAAAGCACCAACCGCATTGCCAATCGCTGCCACGCCAACTGCGCCGGTCGCCACGAGCAAACCCAAAACAGTCGCGAAGTCCGTTGCAAAATCGGCTGCCAAGCTGCCGCCGAAAGCGCCAACCAAGCCAGTCAAAGCAGCACCTACTGTGGCTCGCGCAGCCAAGCCGGCCCGCAAGGTCGCCGTTGCAGTCAAGCCGCCAGCACCCACTGCTGCGATCAAGAAACCTGCAAGCAAGGACAGTCAAGCGTCCAAGCCGGTGAAGCTCAAACCTGTTCTGGCCAAACCCAAAACTGCACCATTGGCAGGCAAAGTGGCACATCCCAAGCTCAAGGCTGCGGGCTTGGTCAAAGCCGCAGTTGCAGTTGAAGCCACCAAGCCGGTCAAGCCGGCGAAGGAAAAGCTGGTGCGCGACAGTTTCACCATGCCCATCGCCGACTATGCCTTGATCGATGCGCTAAAGCAGCGCGCGCTGAAAGCTGCACACCCAGCAAAAAAGAGCGAGTTGCTGCGGGCCGGCCTGCAATTGCTGGCCTCGCTGAGCGACACCACCATGCTGAAAGCATTGAAGAATGTCTCGCCACTGAAAACCGGCCGCCCAAAAGGGAAATGACGAGTTGCTGACCCGCAGCCGCGGGTCAGCTGTCACGTAAACATCAACATGCTGTCACATCAACTGTAGATGATCGTCCTCGGTGAAAGGAGTCCACCGATGAGCGAATCTGCAGTTGAACTTGCACTTGATGGGCGCAACTTGCGCAGTTGCTTCAGGATGCAGTTGGCGCTTTGCGACCTCCCGCCGCAGGTCAAATTTCGCGAATTAGCGGCGCTGATTTGCAGCTCAGGGTCGGGGAAATCGACCTTGCTGCGAATGCTGACCGGTGTGCATTGCGTCGACCTGCATGGCGTTTCAAGCCTTCATTTGGCGGGACGTCATGCACCGGGGCCAAGCCACCAGACCCCGATCATTCGACACAGTCCCAGCAAGGAGTCGCAGCCTCTGCGTCAGCATTTCAGGAGCTGCCCATGAAAATTCGGCTCTTTGTTGTCAAGTGGTCCGTCTGCGCCGCCGTGTTCGGCACTGCTTCTGCAATGATTGCCAGCTCTCACGCGCAGGCCCAAACCCGGCAACTGACTTTTGGCATCATCTTGACCCAGTCTGCTGAGACCCTGAAAGCAGGCTGGCAAGAGTTGCTGGACCACAGACAAAAGTCCGCCGGGTTGACCGCCACAGTCGTCATTGCGCCCGACTAGGGTCGGCCTGATGCGGATGTGTGGCCTCAGGCCATGCTGAGGTCAGATCAACCGGCAACCGTCACCAACGAATTCGTCAAGGCTTTCTGAGCCTGCGCCGTGCGCGCTGCATGCTCGGTCCAGTCGAGAATTTCGAGCCGACCGTCGGCATGCTCGACCAGCGCGGTCAGACTCTCGACCCAGTCACCGTCGTTGGCGTAGAGGATGCCGTCGATGTCGCGCAACTCGGCATGGTGAATGTGGCCGCAGACGACCCCATCAGCACCGCGGTGCCTGGCCTCGCGCGCCACTGCGCCTTCGAAGTCGCTGACATAGCTGACGGCACGTTTGACCTTCAACTTCAAATACTTGGACAAGCTCCAGTAAGGCAAGCCCAGACGTGCGCGCAAGGAATTCAAATAGCGGTTCAGCTTCAGCGTGAACTCATAGGCCGTGTCGCCCAGATAGGCCAGCCATTTGGCGATCTGGATGACCCCGTCAAACAAGTCGCCATGCGTGATCCACAGCTTCTTGCCGTCGGCCGTCACGTGGATACAGTCCTTGACGACCTCGACACCGCCGAAATTGTGGGTCAGGTACTTGCGTGCGAATTCATCGTGATTGCCCGGAATAAACACCACTTTGGTGCCCTTGCGCGCCTTGCGCAAGAGCTTTTGAATCACGTCGTTGTGGGCTTGCGGCCAATACCAACTGCGCTTGAGCTGCCAGCCGTCGATGATGTCGCCGACCAGATAGAGGTGCTCGCATTCGACGCAGCGCAGAAAATCCAGCAAGGCTTCAGCCTGACAGCCGGGCGTACCTAGATGGATGTCAGAAATCCAGACGGTGCGAAAACGCAGACCGTCCGGATCATGCTCGTCGGCATCGAGAATTGGTTCATGCAAAGCATGCAAGAAGGCATCTGCAGGTTTCATGAGTCGCTAGTCTGGCAGCACCCTGTGACCTGAATATGACGCCCTGTCCATCCCGATAAAAATCGTCAAGCGTAAGTGGTGACGCCGGCAACACTGACCGTGATGGTCTTGCCTACCGCCGCGCTATAGGTCGCCGATTTGACCGTGCTGACGAAGACAAATTCACCCTTGACCGCATCAGCGCTGACCGTCATCAGCAGATAACCACGCCGGGTGCTGTCGCTGTAATTCAAATCATCAACCAGGCCAAGGCCCGAGCCTGAAGCCTTGGCCACAGCGCTGCCGTCCATCGAACTGGCCAGGCCGCCCAGACCGGCACTCTCGAAGCCCGGTGCGGTGACGGAAGAACCGGCGAACTCCACACCGATTTTTTCACCCGCCAATGTCGTCAGATTGGAAAACCAGGCGTTGTGTGAATCGCCAGACAGCACGACCAGCTTCTTGCCTTGCGCCTTGACCGTTTGCAGCACTGCCTCGCGATTGCTCGGATAGCCATCCCATGAGTCAAGGTTGTAAGGCAGGCGGGGATTCACAGCGGGGTTCAAGAGCGCGGTCTGGGTCGACGTCAAAGCGGCCGGACCCGCTGCCGCCTTGGTGGCCTTGGCAGTCAGGTAATCGCCAATGGCCTTGGTCGGATCGGCGCCGGTGGCCGCCAGTTGCAGCACCGAGGCTGGGAACCACATCCGCGCCATGATGTCCTGATTGCCAAGCAACTGCCAGGTCGCCTTGGAGGCGGTCAGGCCGCTGGTCAGCCAGCTCTGCTGCGTCGTGCTGATCATGCGCCGGCTCGCATCGCTGCCGCTGGTCAGGCCGGTGACATAGCGACCGATGCCGCCGTCGGCATCGCCAAAATTGTCATATTGCTGATCTCGACCTTCGATGCGGGTGTCGAGCATATGCAGACTGAACAGGCTGCCGAAGTCGAAGCTGCGGTAGATCTTCAGCAGATTGGCTGCATCGGGGGTACGGATCGGCATCCACTCGTGATAAACCTGCGCCGCGATCGCTTTGCGGGTCAGCCACAGGCCCTGGGTCGTGCTGTTGTGGTTTTCAGCCCCAGTGACGTAGGCGTTGTTGGCGAATTCGTGGTCGTCCCAGATCGTGATCCAGGGCATCTTGGCATGCAAGGCCTGCAGGTTCGCATCCAGACGATAAGTGGCATAACGGGTGCGGTAGTCGCTCAAGCTGACGATGTCGTTGGCCGGACTGGTCACCCGTCCGAGCGTCACGGCGTCGGTATTGCCGAATTTTTTCGGATCCGAGCCATATTCGTAGATGTAGTCACCCAAGTGGATCGCATATTGCGCGTCCGATTTGGCCGCGGCGTCATAGGTGTTGAAGAAGCCTTCTGAGTAGAGCGCACAGGAAAATACCGCGAACTTGACCGAAGCCACGCTGGCGGCCGGCAAGGTGCGCGTGGTGCCGACCGGTGAGACCGTTCCGGCATCATCAAGAAAACGGTAGTAATAGGTCGTCCCGGCGCTCAAGCCGAGGGCATCAACCTTGACCGTGAATCCGGTGGCTTCGAAAGCACCGATGCGGCCTGAATTGACCACCGTGCTGAAATTGCTGTCGGTGGCGATCTGCCAGGTCAAGGCGACCGCAGTCAGCGCATCGAGAATCTTGGCATGGGTCCAGAGGATCACCCGGTCAGTCAATGGGTCGCCACTGGCGACACCGTATCTGAACTGGGCCGGAATGGCACTGCTGTTGCTGCCGCCGCAGGCGGTCAAGGTGCTGCCGATGGCAAGCACTGAAGCGGTGGCTGCTACCTTGCCGATGAATTCGCGACGATTTGATGCCATGCTGATGCTTCGTGATTAAGGGAAAACCAGCATCGATGATCCATATGACAAGGGCATGAAGCCGCCTCGTCAACCCGGCAAAAACTGCATGGCATGGATCGGGATGCGCAAGCTCAACTGCGACCCGGCCGGCGGCAGCTCGGTGGCCTGCGGCGCCCACAACACCAGGGATTCGCCCTGAGCGGTCAGCAAGTCCACTGCCTGACGCTGTTGGCCGGGGTGGCAGGCCTGCAGTTCGGCGCTGAGCGTCCAGCAGTCGTGGCAGTCTTCGTCGCTGCCGGCGATCTGCAAGGCTTCGATCGGGGCGATCCAACTGCCTGATTCGCGCTGCATCGCGCCTGGCAGGCGCCGCGCATCAAAGCGGTTGAAGGCGCCCAGGAAATCGGCCACTCGCTGGGTTTCCGGGGCCTGCCAAAGCTGGCGTGGTGGACTGCATTGATCGACCTGGCCGTCGAACATCACGGCGACCTGATCGGCCAATTCATAGGCCTCGTCGCGGTCATGGGTAACGATCAAACAGGTCTGGCCGAGTTCGCGCTGCAGGCGCCGGAACGAGCGCCGCAGCGGCACACGGAACGATTCGTCAAGCGCAGAGAAAGGCTCGTCAAGCAACAACAAGGACGGTTTGCGGGCCAGCGCGCGCGCCAAGGCAACGCGTTGACGCTGGCCGCCCGAGAGTTGGGTCGGTAGTTTGGCCGCATGGGTTTCCAGTTCGACCAGTTCCAGCAACTCGCGCGCCCTGGCGCCTGCCATTGCGTCGGTCTGCCCGCTGGCCAGCAGGCCGAATTTCACGTTTTCGAGCACCGACAAATTCGGGAACAGCGCGTAATGCTGGAACACCACGCCGATGCCGCGCTCGCGGGCGGCCAGGCCGGTGACATCGCGTCCGCCGATCAGCACCTGCCCACTGCCCAGAGCCGTCAGGCCGGCAATGGCGCGCAGCAAGGTCGTCTTGCCACAGCCCGATGCGCCGAGCAGCGCCAGCATCTGGCCCTTGGCAATACGCAGATCAACGGCCCGCAATACCTGGCGTCCGCCGAGCATTGCGCTGGCCTGACGGACGATCAACTCTGCTTCGATTTCCATGACAAACCTCGTACCGTCAGACCCAACAATGTCAGCAAGGCAAAACTCAAGACAATCAGCGCCGCAGACTGATGCCCGTTGATGCCGCGCATGCTGTTGAGCAGCGGCTGCAGCAACTCCACCGTCCCGCCAAGCAGCAAGTTGGCGATCGCGAATTCCATCGCGGCGCCCATCCAGCTGAGCAGCAAGGCGGCCAGCAGCGCTGGCGCCAGCAAGGGCACAAGCACGCGGCGCAGCAGATAGCCGTCGCTGGCGCCGAGCGTGCGGCCGGCTTCCAGCAATTGCGCAGCGTCGAGCTGTTGCAAGGCGGCCACCAGGGTCTTGTGCACCAGCGGAAACAGCAGCGGCGTGACCAGCAGCACATAGACCGTTTGCAGATCGAGCCAGGCGCCCCATCGGCCAACGAACAGCTCCAGCGCATTGATGGCCAGCACCACCGGCGGAATCGCATAGGGCAGCAAGGCCAGCAGATCGAGCCATCGGCTCAGCCGCGGCGAGCTCAGATAAGCCAGCACGCTGGCCGTGCCGCCGAGCAGCAGCGCCAGCAGCGCACTTTGCAGCGACAGCCACAGCGTTTTGACCACCGCGCTGCGGCTGCGCGGATCCTGCGCGATCTCGGCCAGCCATTGCCAGGTCGGCCCTTGCGGCAGGAGACCGTCCCAGCGTTCGGTCAGCGCATAGACCAAGACCACTGCCGGCGGCAGGCAAGCCAGCAGCAGCATCGTGCCAAGCGCCAATGTCGAAGGACGTGGCAGTCTCACAAAGCAAGCCTCAGCCGCGCGGCCAGCATGCGCCCACCACCGATCACCAGCACCAGCATCACGAACATCAGCAAGGCCAGCAAAGCCGACAGCTCAGGCTGTGAAAAAATGTCGCCGCTGACCAGGCTGGCGATGCGCACCGCCAGCACATTGGCCGCCGTGCCCGACAGCGCAAATGGCGTGGCATAAGCCGCTGCGGCATTGGCAAACAACAGGCTGCCGACCTCGACCAAGCTCGGCAGCAGCATTGGCAAGCCGACCCTGCGCCAGAACAAAGCCGGCGTGGCACCCAGCGTCGCTGCGGCGTCGAGCAAACCGCCATCAAGCAGCCGCACCGGCGCCAGCAACAGCAGCGTCGCCAAGGGCAATTGAAAGCAGACATAGGCCAGCAGCAACCCCGCGCTCTGATTCAGGTTCAACGACAAGCCCATCGTGGCCAGACCGGCAGTCAACAGCCCTTGCGCGCCGAGCAGCAGCGTCAGCGCCACGGCCAGCGGCACGCCGGAAAAATTTGCGCCCAGGCCGGCCAGCAGCGACACCAGACCTTCGGTCTGCGGACGCTGTGCCACAGCAATCGCCGCGCCCAGGCCGACGCCCAGCGCGAGCAAGCTGGATGCAGCGGACAGCCAGACCGTGTTCCACATGGCCAACAGGTAATAGCTGTCGCTGAACAGGTCCTGTGCGGCACAGTCCTGGCCGCTGGCGCATTGCCAGAGCAAGCCGCCATTGCGCCAGATGAAGGGCATCAACACGGTCAACGCCACCAGCACCAGCAAAGGCGTGGCGAGCAGCCAGGCGCGCCTTGATGGCTGCATCAATGGGCTATCAGGTGGTGCACGACAAAGCTGCGCAGCCCCAGTTGACTGTCGGGCAGGACGCAATCCATCGCGTTGCCGGTGCATGGCAGCCAGACCAACGGCACTTCGCGCTCGATGGCCAGCGGGCCGCCGTGCATCCGGTCGGCATGCATGCCATGGTCACTGGTCAGCAACACGTCGTAGCCGGCGGCATGCCAAGTCGGCAGCAGCAAGGCCAGCATCATGTCGAGTTTACGTGCGCACATGCTGTAGGCCGTGGATTCACCGCCGAACTGGTGCCCGGCATGGTCGGGGCCCATCGGATGGATGAAGAGCAGATCGGGGTTGACGCTGCGGCGCAAATGCTCGGCATCAGCCAGCAGATGTGAGTCAGGGTATTCGTCCTCGAAGTACCAACTGGCTGCCTGCACGCCCGCTGCCGGCAAGGCTTCGTGGCGATGGCGGGCGGGCTCGAAGCGCTGCCCCGACAACAGTTCGAAAAACCAGTGATAGGCAGCGACTGCCGAACTTCCACCGGCTGCGGCCAGATCGTCGAATACCGTACTGCCGCAGCGCTGACCGGCCTGTGCGTTGCTGACGATGCCGTGATCGAGTGGTGTCTGGCCATTGATCAGGGTGGCGTACAGCGGGCGTGACAAGCTTGGCAACTCGCAGTTCAGGCTGCGCCACTGCGCCCGCCCGGCTTCATTGATGGCCTGCAGATAGCCCATGTAGTTGCGGGCAATTTCAGCGCGCAAGCCGTCAGCCAGAATCAACACCAGCTTCTTGCCTGAAGTCAGCTTGTTCACGAGGCGGCTCCGATGACATCTTTTTGCCAAGCACGCGGCAGCTTCTTGACCTCATCGGCCCACAGCGTCGGGTTGACCGCCCGCGTGTTCTTGTACTGGGCGCTGTCGATCAGCTTGGCCGCCACATCAGCCGGAAGTTTGATCGAATCGATACGCACCGGTCGCGCATTGCCGCGAGCCAGATTGATCTGACCGGCGTCGCTGAAGATGTATTCGCGCGTCAGCATTGCAGCGGCCGGATGCGGCGCGAATTTGTTGATGATCGTCGTATAGCCGCTGGTCACCGAGCCGTCTGACGGAATCAGGATTTGGTAGTCGGCGCCGTTCGGAATCTTCTCGCGGAAGGACAGTGCGTTGAAGTCATACAGCACGAACACATCGGCCTCGCCGCGTTCCATCAGGGCCGGCGAAGGGTTGGTCATGATCAAGCGCTGCTGCTTGGCAATTTGCGCAAACTGACTCAAGGCCGGCTTCAGCTGAGTCTCGCTGCCGCCCAGCGCAATCGCTGCGGCCAGCACCGCTGCATTAGCCTGCGCGGCACGGCCAACCTCGCCAATCATGACCCGGTACGCGCCCTGTGCCTGGCCTTCGAACAGCGCTTTCCAGCTGCGCGGAGGGTTCGGCAAGCGCTTGCTGTTGACTGCAAATGCGATCGTGCCGGTATAGGCCACCACCCAATGACCGTCGGCGTCTTTGGCCCAGGCGGGGATTTGCGCCCAGTTGGATGGCTTGTAGGCCTGCGTGACTCCACGCGCTTTGGCAATGGCGCCAAACTCAAAACCGACATCGCCGATGTCGACGCTGGCATTGCTACGTTCGGCTTCCATCTTGGCAATTTCCTCAGCGCTGCTCATATCACTGTCGACATGGTTGATGCCATGGATTCGCTGCATATCAGCCCAGGTGGCGCGCCAGTTGGCCCAGCCATCGGGCATGCCGACACTGACAACCTTGCCTTCAGCGCGCGCAGCAGTTTCCAGCGCTTTCAGGCTCATCGGCTGTGCAATTGCGGCAAAGCCGGCGCATGCGGCCAGGCCGCACAAGAGGTAACGTTTCATTGATTCAGACCTTGGTAAACTGCAATTGATCGATGTTCAGCAACTTGCTCAGCTTTGTCTTGCCGGTCTTGTTGACGATCGACATCGTGAGGCTGCCGCCAGCATCGGCCCAATTGATCTCGAGCAGGCCGAAATTGATTTCGGCGACGACCACCGATTGGCGTTGGCGGTTCGGTGTCGGAATATTCCAGACTTCGGTCAAGCCGCTGGAAGTGAGGTCCCACAGCGGGTAGCCGCCTTCAACGGGCCAGCTAGAAAGCTCACCGTAATGCATATCGCCGCTGATGAAGACGACACCGTTGGCGCGTTGGCCGCTGATCAGTCGGGTCAGTCGTTCGCGTTCCAAGGGAAAATTGGCCCAGCCTTCCCAGCCGGTACCGTCTGCGGCAAATTGAACGCTGGAGCCAATGATGCGCAGATCGGCCGGTTCAGCCAGACGCTCAGCCAGCCAGGCCCATTGCTCCTCGCCGAGCAGCGTTGCCTGGGGGTCCAGATTCGGCAGATACCAACCCGTCATCGGCTTGCCGCTGAGTTTGGCCTGCATGACCATGGCGCCATAGCCTTTTTTCTGCGCCGGGTCAGCGCGCAAGGGCGTGCGGTTGAAGCGCAGGTCGAGCATCAGAATCTGCACGCTGCGGCCGACTGAATCGATCCGGTAGGCTTCGTAGACGCCGCTGCGCGTGCGCCGCGGCGAGTCAACCGGTTCGGCCCATTCATCACAGAACATTTGCTGCGACAAGGCTTTCAGCTCATAGTCGCCGCCGACATCGTCATCCCCGAAATCATGGTCATCCCAGATTGCCAGATGCGGCGTCTTTTCACGAAATTCCTGCAGCGACTGAACGCTTTGAAATTCGGCATAGCGTTGACGAAATGTCACCTCGTCGCGGGCGTCGACGTAGAGGTTGTCACCAAGAAACAAGAACAGATCGGGCCGGGCGGCCGCGATCGTGTCCCAGATCGGCTGGGGCTTGCGCTGTTGCGCACAGGAACCGAAGGCAATGCGCAGGGAACTGGCATTGAGCTCAGTCTTGACCCCGGGCTGACGCGACTGCGCAAGGGCAGACGCTGGCGTATGGATCAGCAAAGGCGTCATCGAACCCGCCAGCAATAGGCTGCGGCGAAGGCTGCCTTGCTGCGAAAGATTGGGCATGGAAATTTTCAAGAATGAACAAAACAAGCCGGCACCAGTTTCCCGGTGCCGGCGTTCGCGATTACAGCTTGCCGCTGACCGTCACGAACAATTGACGCGGTGCGCCCACCAGCAAGGTCTGCGCAGTGCCGGTCGGGTCGCTGTTCTGGAAGCCATTCGAGCCAATCGTCGAGATGTACTTCTTGTCGAACAGGTTGGAAATGCCGAATTGCACAGTTGCCTCGGACAAACCGCCAACTGCCTTGGTACGCATACCACCGCTCACATTGAACAAGGTGCGCTCAGGCACCGATCCGTCATTGAGGTAGGTGTAATAACGCTTGGCCATGTAGTCCAGGCCCAGATTACCGAACAGCGTGCCGTTGTCATAACCCAGGCTTGACTTGAACATTTGATCCGGCGCATCCGTCACCGTCTTGCCCGAAGTGGCCACGGCCACGCCGTTGCTGACGACGTTGTCACTGTAGGTCGAATTGCTCAGGCTCAGACTGTTGTACCAGGTGAACGCATTGGCCAGTCGCAACGACAGCGCAGCTTCCAGACCCGTCGAGCGAACGCCACCCACATTGGACAAAATCGTCGGATTGCCCTGGATGCCGGCGCCGGACTGGGTGCCAAGCTGGCGGTTCTTGAAGTTGACAAGATAGGCTGTCAGCGAGCCTTGGTACTGGCTTGTCTGGGTGCGCCAGCCGCCTTCGATCGTGTCAGCCGTTTCAGGCTTGAGCGTGTTCTTGATCGCGGCAAAGCCGGCCGCCGTGGTGGCAAATGGCGTTGCGCCAGTCGAGGCGCCCTGGAAAGCACGCATATTGCGCGAAGCCGCAGCGAACAACTCGTCGGTCTTGGACAACTGGTAGTTGGCACCGATTTGCGGCAAGAAACCATTGCTGGCGGTGATGCTGTCGTTCGGCTTGTCGGCACCCACCAGCAGCTTGCCATTGATCGTGGCGCGCAGTGACTTGAAGCCGAAGCCAACGCTCAGGTCCTTGGAGACCGTGTACGTGTCAGCCAAGGAAAACTGGTCGGTCTTGGTGTTGAACGCGTATTGCCACTGGGTGAAGAACGGGTTGCTCGGGAACACATAGGGACTTGGCACATTGGTCGGGCTGGTCGCGTAAAAACGACGGGCCTGGTCAAAGTTGTTGTCCTCGTGCCAGAGGCCGGCCTTCACCACATGGCTGCCGATTTCATATTCCATATTGGCAACAACGCCAGTGCGCGCAATCGCATATTCCGTCGTGCGCAGTGAAATCGGGGTGCCATCAGGCGAGGCGGTGTAAGGCGTGTACCAGAGACCGCGGCCCTCATTGCTGTGGTGGTAGACCGTCGTCTTGAGGCGCAAATTCTCGGCCAGCTTGGCGTCCAGGGTCACACCTGACAAGGTGTCATTGCGCAAACCCGAGCCGGCGTAATAGGCGTCGTCGCAAGTCGCGTTGTAAGGCGTTTGTACCTTGTTGATCACATTGCCACAGACGGTGTTGGCGTATTTCAGCGCCGCGCCGAAGTCCGGATAGGTGTTATCCCACTGATTGCCCAGGCGCTTGATCATCTCCAGCGACATGTCCTGGTAATCAATTTCCTGGCGCTTGGATGTGTTGACGAAGGCTGACAGGCGGTTGTCACCGAACTGCTTGACGAACTTGAAGTTCACCTGCTCGGAACGCTGCTCGCCCTGGCCCTTCCACTTTTCGGCGTTCTGGTTCGTGTAGCTGAGGAAGAACTCGCCCAAGCCAGTCGACCCACTGTCAATGCGCATAAATGTGCGGCGATCTGAATTGCTGCCGATCGTCTGCGCGGCTTGCAGGCCGAATTTCTTCAAGGGGTCGGAAGAGTAAAACTGCAAGGTCCCGCCCAGATTGCTGCTCGAAGCGGTCTCTAATGAGCCGCTGCCTTGCGAAAGTGCTGCGCGACCGACATTTTCGGAAGAAATCGCACGGCTGATATGCAGGCCGTTCGAGTTGCCATAGGACATGTCGCCAAGCGGCACGTCGTCAAGTGTGAAACCGAGCTGGTTCTGCGAAAAGGCACGGACGGTAAAGCGCGTCGACCATTCATAGTTACCCAGCGGATCGGCCGATTGGAAGTTGACGCCAGGCAGACGCGCGACCGTCACGAGCGGGCTGGTGCCCGGAGTCGCGGCTTCGAAGTCGGCGGCATTGACGCCTTGGACCGAGCGCAGTTGACCGCGGCCGATGGTGATCGAGACCCGCTCGAGCGATGTCGTTTCGGCATCAGCGGATTGGGCAAAGGCAGGCACAGAAACAAGGCCTGCGAGAGAGGCTGCGACTGCAGTCGCAAGAACGGAATACTTGAAGTGGCGTGACATTGCTAGGCCTTTGAATTGAAGTGATTTGCAGTGATATGACTGACCAGCAAAGTTTCACAAATCAAGGCAACAAAACTGTGACAAAGCGTCACAGATCGACTCGTCCGGGCTTTGGCACAACGTCATCAAAAATTCGTGAAGATGTCACGCCGCTGACATGAGGGATTCTCGGCACCCAGTTCCTGGCGGCGCCGCAAGGGCCGCTGCGCCAGCGGGTTATCGGGCCCTCGACCACGAGGGCTAAACTCGCTACCCGGACGTCAAAAAATGCTTGCTGTCGTCCAATGACCAGCCCGCAGACACCAGGCAACCCGGGCTACCCTACAGAGCCGGAATCACTCACACCACACAACCCAGGCCAAAGCAATGATTGCCCAATACGGCTCAGACAAGAACGGCCTGATTTGCGGTTACCTGTTCAAGGGCAGCGCCGCCGGCGTGCCGGTTGATCTGGACGCTGCCTTGGCATGGCTGCGTTCTGACGCTGCGGCCGGCGATGGCTTTGTCTGGTTGCACTTCAACCTGGCAACGGCGGCTGCCGAAGACTGGATCAAGCAGAACCTGCCGGTTGTGCCCGAATTCTTCGAGGCCCTGCACGCAGGCTCCCGTTCGACCCGCATCGAAGACGCCAATGACACCTTGGTGGCGGTGGTCAACGATGTGGCCTTCGAGTTCGCCTTCGATCCTTCAGAAATCGAAAGCCTCTGGGTCAATGTTGGGCCACGCATGGCGATCAGCGCAAGAATCCGGCCGCTGCGCTCGATCGACCGTTTGCGCCAGGCGGTCAAAGATGGCTGCTGCTTCAACTCGTCAGTCGAATTCCTGAACCACCTGCTGCATGACCAAGGCGATGTATTGGTGCGAATCGTGCGCGAGGCCACCCTGCGTGTCGACGCCATCGAGGATGGCCTGCTGGCCGGACGAATCAGCCACAAGCGGTCTGACCTTGGCAAATTGCGCCGGGTGCTGGTGCGCT
The DNA here is from genome assembly GCA_903820745.1 of uncultured Burkholderiales bacterium. Lineage (GTDB taxonomy): Bacteria > Pseudomonadota > Gammaproteobacteria > Burkholderiales > Burkholderiaceae_C > Paucibacter_A. The sequence continues at coordinate 7,154 of CAIJIT010000154.1, read as the reverse complement.
TGCAACGCTTGCTGGCGCCAGAACCAGGCGCCTTGTTTCGTTTGCTGCGCCTGCCCCCACCCTGGGTGCAGGTCTCAGGCCTGGATGACCTCAGGCAGGCCACAGAAGAGTTCACCTTGGTGATCCGCGATCTGTCGGAACTGCAGGAGCGAATCAAGCTGTTGCAAGAAGAAATCGCCGCCCAGATCGGCGAGCAGACCAATCGCAGCCTGTTTACATTGACGATCGTGACCGTGCTGGCATTACCGATCAATATCGTGGCCGGCCTGTTGGGCATGAACGTGGGCGGCATCCCGCTGGCCGACAACCCGCATGGCTTCTATGTCATCGTGGCAATCATCGCGACCTTCACAATGCTGGCTGGTTGGCTGGCATTCCGCAAACGGGATTGATCTAAGCGGCCACCGGCCCGCTGCATTGACTGATTCCCGGCGACAAATGTCCCGCTTCAGCGCGGTCGGGTCGTCACAGCCTTGACACATTAGGCGCGCATTCTCATATCTTTTCCGCATCGACTTGCGCTGAGGTTTTCGATCGACATGCCGTCCACAAAGAGAAGAATCCTGGCCGCGCTGCTGGTGCTGGCCAGCGCCGCCGGTCTGGCCCAGGAGGCGCCGGCCGAGTTGAAGTTCCGTGACTTTTTCAAGTTGCCGATCGGCCCGCTCGGGCTGGAACCGACGGCCAGATTGCTGCAATTGCAGGGCCAACAAGTCCGGCTGCTGGGCTATCGGGTCAAGCAGGACGAGGCCGATGCGTCCGCCGGCCTGTTTCTGTTGACACCTTTGCCCATCACCCTCGGCGATGAAGACGAGCGCTTTGCCGACGATCTGCCCGCCACAACGATTTACATCCACTTCGATCCGGCTGGACCGGTGCCGCCTTACCAGCGCGGCCTGATTGCCGTGACCGGCTGGCTCGAAATCGGCGCTCAAGCCGAAGAAGACGGCCGCCAATCAGCCCTGCGCTTGCGCATGAGCAAGCTGGAAGCCCTCGCACCCAATCCTGGACAACAAACTCATTCCATCCAATGAACAAGCGCCATCCATTCAAGCAAATTGCCGCCACTCTGCTGCTCGCCAGCCTTGCCTCAGGCGCTTGTGCAGCACCGCTGATTTCGCGCCTGACGCCGCCGAGCGAGCTGTTTGCTTCGGGCAACCCGAACCCGCCGATCATTGCGCGCTTCTTGCCGGGTCAGCGCTTTGACCTGCAAGCCACGGTTCGCCTCGACGCCGGCAGCAGCTTGAGTTCGTTCGAGTTCTTGGTCGACGGCAAGCCGGTCGAATCAAAACCGGGCACCAGCAGCAGCGTCAGCAGCGGCTTGAGCCTGCCGGCCGGTGTCAATGCCACAGTGGTCACGCAGCGCGCCTACTCCAACCTGAAGCCGGGCCTGCACAAGCTCAGCATCCGGGCCAAACAGAGCGATGGACAGACTGTCGAAGCGCTTGGAAATTTTGAAATCGCAGCACTCGAACGCGGTGGCCGCCAGGTCAAGAACGTCATCATCCTGCTCGGGGACGGCATGGGTGCGACGCACCGCACGGCTGCCCGCATCATCGGCCGCGGCTATGCCCAGGGCAAGCCCAAGCAGCTGCTGGCGATGGACAGCGCGCCCTTCACCGGCATGGTGATGACTTCGTCGCTGGACGGCCTGGTCACCGATTCCGCACCGGGCATGTCCAACTATGTGACCGGCAACAAGGCCAACAACAACCAGGAAGGCGTGTTCCCTGACGACACGCTCGATGCCTTCGACAACCCGCGGGTCGAATACCTGGCCGAATACCTGCACCGCACGCAAGGCAAGTCGCTGGGTATCGTCACGACGTCCGACGTGTTCGACGCGACGCCGGCCGCCATGGCCGTGCACACCTCCAACCGCGGCAACGGCACCGGCATCGTCGACCAGTTCCTCGATGACCGCTCATTGACCGGTCTGTCAGTGCTGATGGGTGGCGGGCGCAAATGGTTCTTGCCCAATACCGGCGCGCTAAAGGCCGATGGTTCACGCAGCGCTCAGACCCTCAACGGCTCGCAGCGCGACATCAAGTCAGACTACCAATTGCCAAGCGACCTCGCCATTGGCTGGGGTGCGGCAGTTGGCGCCAAGGATCCGCAGCGCGACCTGATTGCTGATTTCAAGTCGGCCGGATTCGCCTATGCACCCGACCGCGCCGGGTTGACGGAAGCGATGGCCAGCGGCAAGACCGACAAGCTGCTTGGTCTGTTTTCCTACTCCAACATGAATGTCGCCTTCGACAAGATCAACAAGCGCCGAGGTGTATCGACCATCGTCGACGACTACGGCTTCCCTGACCAGCCGATGCTCGACGAAATGGCCGCTGCAGCATTGAAACTTCTGTCGCGCAACAAAAAGGGTTTTGTCGCGATGATCGAAGGCGCGTCGATCGACAAGCAAGCCCACTTGATGGACACCGACCGCTGGTTGCTCGAAGTGATTGAATTCGACCGCGCCGTCCAGGTGGCCAAGGACTTCGCCGCGACCCACCCCGACACGTTGGTGATCGTCACGGCCGACCATGAATGCGCAGGGGCCGCGATCATCGGCGCCTCGACCAAACCGCTGGCCGCGATTCAAGCCGCAACGGCCACGCCGACGCTCGATAACCTGCGTGACAAGCTGGTCGGCACTTACCAGGGCGCACGCTTTCCCAAGTACGACATCGCCGCCGATGGCTATCCGCAAAGCACCGACGTCGATTACAAGATGCTGATCGGCTACGGTGCCAATGCCGACCGCTACGAGAACTGGCTGTCCCATGCCACGCCAACCCGCGACAGCCAGCAACCGTTCTTCGACACCGCACCGCAGAGCAGTTACCCGGCGGGCCCGAACTCGCGCAACGCGAACACCGGCTTCATGGTGACCGGCCAGGTACCGGGCGACAGCGCAGTGCACACGGCAACCGATATTCCCTTGTCAGCCTTCGGCCTCGGCGCGAAATTCTTCACCGGCGTGATGGACAACACCGACGTCTTCTTCAAGATCGGTCAGGCGGTGCTTGGCGGGGTGCGCTGAATCCGCAGTTTCGCAAGACCAGGCGGCCCGGGGCAATATCTTCAGCTCTCACTCCCTGCGCGGCGATGTCCGCCGGAAGATCCTGACCAAGCAAGAGCGCAGCAGCGGCCCGCGCCAGTGCGGGGGCCATCTGGATGCCGTAACCGCCCTGCCCGGCCAGCCAGAAAAAGCCCGGTATATCGGGGTCGAAACCGGCCACCGGTGAGCGATCGGCAACAAAGCTGCGCAATCCGGCCCAGCGGTGATTCAGGCGCCGCACCGGCACCGTGGTGAGGGTTTCAAAGCGGTCCACCGCGATCGCCACATCCAGTTCTTCAGGCGCGACATCGCAGGGGTCCATCGGGTCCTCATTGGCCGGCGATAGCAGCAACTGACCGGCATCGGGCTTGAAGTACACGGTCTCATCCACATCCACCACCATCGGCCATTGGCGGCTGTCCATGCCCTCCGGCACCGGCAGGGTGACGACCGTGCGCCGCATCGGCTGCAGCCCCACCGGTTGCACCCCTGCCTGCCGCGCGACCTGATCAGCCCAAGCCCCGGTGGCATTGACCAGCACTGGCGCGCTGAACGCACCGGCCCGGGACTGGACCTGCCACTGCCCATCGATGCGGCTGATGTTCAGCTCACCGGCACCCAGCACCAGTTGAGCACCGGCCTGGCGGGCCAGGCGCAAAAAGCCTTGATGGATGGCCGCAACCTCCATATCGCAACCCGATTCGTCCAAGGCCGCCGCCGCCAGCCACTCCGGCCGCAAGATGGGCACCAAAGCCAGGGCTTGCTCGACCGTAATCCGCCGCCAGGCGGAAGCCGAGGCCGAGTAGCCAAGCTGGGCATCGAGGCGCGGAGCGCCTTCGGCGTCGGCCACCAGCATGGCCGCTCGCGGTGTCATCAGCGGTATCTCAGAAAAGCCCTGCGGTGGTCGTTCGAGAAAAGCCCGGCTCGCCCGCGTCAGCGCCCGCACGGTCTGATTGCCATAACCCTCGAAGAACATGGCAGCGGAGCGCCCGGTGGCATGTCGGCCGGCTTGGTCTTCGATCTCCAGCAGCAGCACACGGCGCTGCGGCGCCAGCTCGGCAGCCATGGAGGCTCCGGCCATACCGGCACCCAGAACAATCACATCAAACGCACTCGTCATGGCAATACCGGCAGGATCAAGCGCGAGAGTCTAGCGGAGTCATGGAAGATCGTTTGCACGGCGCTGCGCATCTCGACCGCGGTCGCGACAGGCTCGCCGGTATGGGGATTGGGGTCGGCCCAAGGGAAATTGGATCCGCTGACCAACAGGCGCAGATGACTGCCAGCCGGGATGCGATGGCCCACATAGGTCAGCGGAATCGTCGCCTTGACCACCTCGCCCGGCGTCAGCAGGCGCTCGGCGTCAAAACCGCCGTGATAGCGCAGGCGCAGTTGACTTGAGGCCAGCTTGACGGTCTTGCCATCGGCGCGGCGCTCGGCCAGCCAAAGCATGATGTCGGCGTCCGGCGCGTCGACCGCGACAAATATCTCGACCTCGCCTTCACCAAACAGGGTCAGCGGCTCGGTCAGCGCACCACTGTCATAGACCAGCGTCTCGAAGTCACGCTCGCGCTCCCGCAGATCCAGCAAAACGGACGCTTCAAGGGCAGAAGCCAGGGCCGGTACGAAAGGCAGGGTTGCGCGGCGGCGAGCTGATCAAAAACTGGAACCACTAACGCGCCAGCTACGGTTGCCTCGACTCAGGGGGGCTTGGCGGCTTGGTACTCGATCACCAGCAGCACGGCAATACGGCACCACCTCGGCAGCCATGGAGGCGCCGGCCATGCCGGCAGCTCATCAGAGCCAGGGACGCAGTGGCAAGCTGAGTGTGCTGCCGCCGGCGCCGCAAAATACATTGAATCGTTCGGGGCCGCCGTTGGAGTAAGTCTCAAACATGTGCGTGTCGGCGCCCCCGATGGCGATTCGAAGACGATGGCCGGACTTGATGCGTGCGGCAATAGAGCTCAGCGCAAACTCAACTCGAATTCGTTGGCCGGGTGAGATCTCCAAAGCATCAGCTCGGGCATAGCTGTGCGGCGCCGGGCCTTGGTCATAGGGCAGACCGGCAGGGTCGGCGAGCTTGCGATGGATCGCCCTGAACTGCCCTTCGGTCAGGAAGGTCACGCAGCCGTCAGGTGCCACGACTTCCAGATAGACGAAAAAGGCCGGATCACTGGACTGCGCTGCAGCTTCCAGCGCGAGCACCGGCATACCCGCAAGTTCCATGTCGGCACTCATCGGCTCGCTGTCATAAGTCATCAAGCGGGCATCTGGCTCGGCCCGGTCACCGTAGTCGGCAGGCAGCCCCCACTTCTGTCCAGCCCAGCGAGAACTCGGGCCACTGCTGGTGGTCAGGTCGATGTCTTTGCGGTCCACCCCGGCGGGGCCGGGCTCGTCAGCAAGCTTGCCCCCGGCAGCGAAGCTGAAAATCCGCTGTGTCATCCCTGGGGGCGGCCAGGTTGGTGACTTGCGAAACTCATTCCCGCCCAGGACCCAGTAATTCACGACACGGGCGACCGATTCCCCTCGATCAACCCGTTCAACGAAACTGCCGATCAGCTCCAGCAAGCGCTCGGTGCTCGGGCGCGGCGTGCGGTCGTCGGTAATGAAGGGGTCACAACCCGTCATGTTGCCGTGATCGTTGGGCGTGATCCACACCTCCATCGGTACTTCAGGCGCGGACAGGAACCGCGCCAGGGCGCTGTCCGCCGTGCCGGCGTCCATCCAGCTGCCCCAGTACTGCACCGGCTTGCGCTCGCGCCGAATGCCGGCCAATGCACTCGCCGGAGATGAGGCAAACAGCCGGTAGCCGTTGGCCCCGAGATCGTCGCGAAAACTTACGCCCAGCCAGTCCTGCGGCCACCAGCGCTGCTTGTCCTGCAAAGCCGCGTGCAGCTTGCTGCAGTCGAGGTCGGCGTCGACCGGCTGGATCTGCGGAAATAGCGCGGGCAGGTCCTCACGGCGTAGCCGACCATCGAGGTCCAAGCCGTCGATCGACTGGGCCAGATCCATCTGCCGGGTGCGCAGCCCCCAGTCGATGATGAAGCCGGTGTTGGTCACGCCGCCCGGGTAAAACAGATGTTGGTAGACGTCGAAATCGGCTTGCATCGGAATCGCGCCGACGAGACCTGGCGCGGGCCGGGAGGTGGCCATGTCGGCGGTGTCGGCCAGATAGCTCGAGCCGATGGCGATCACCTTGCCATTCGACCAAGGTCGCGTCGCCAGGTGGGCAACGATCTCCTCGGTGTCGGCCTGCTGCTCGGGCGACAGCTCGGTGCGGCGCAGCCCAAAGCTGGCGGTCGAGCCCCGCGTGTCCACGCTGGCCACCACATAACCTCGTGCGAGCAGCGCCAGCAAGCGTGGCTCTCTACCAGCGCCAGCGCGGCCGTAGCGCGTTTGGGCCAGCAAAGTCAGCACCGGTGTTGCTGGCGGCACATGCTCGGGGAAGTAGAGATTCAAGGCGATCTCGACGCCGTCTCGCATCGCGATGTAGTACGACATATCGCTGCGCCGCACCGGTGGCAGGCTCCAGGGCTTGGGCACCAGGTCAGCGGGCTGTGGAGGGGTTGTCATGCGTATTCCAGATGGCGGCGCTTGAGTTCAGTGCGCTGTGTCAGCGAGGTTCTCCAAAGACCATTGGCGCAGGGCGACCTTGTCGAGCTTGTGAATCGGCAGCATCGGCAGGTTCTCGCGCACATGGATCAGCTTGGGGACCTTGTAGTTGGCGAGGTGTTCGCGGCACAGCACAAGCAGTTCCTCCGCGCTGGGCGCCCTGGGGTCACCCGCTCGCACCAACACCCAGGCATGGCCGATTTCGTTATAGACCGGGTCCGGCAGGCTGACCACGGCGGCCATCTCGACGCCGGGGTGCTTCTCCAGCACCAACTCGATCTCGCGCGGATAGATGTTGTAGCCACCGCTCTTGAACATCTCCCGGAGCCGGCCGGTGATGCGGTAGTAGCCATCGGGCTGGCGCTCGCCGATGTCCCCGGTGCGCAGCCAGCCATCGGCGGTGTAGGCGGCCGCGGTGGCCTCGGGCAGACCGAGGTAGCCACTCATCACGGTCGGCCCCTGGATCTGGATCTCACCGCTGGGCTCT
>CAIJIT010000153.1 GCA_903820745.1 uncultured Burkholderiales bacterium | reverse complement strand
TGAATGGCCCGAAGGGCCGAATGCGGGGTCGTCCCAATGGCCAACACTGCGCACCGTCCGGCCGCCACATGCGGGCTACGAGATCGGGCGAATCACAAGGTTCCACCCCCCTAGGCCACTCGCTGTGAGCTGAAGGACACCCCCTGATTCATGGGGGTGACGACGCCGTGCGTGAACTGCTGCACAACAATGCGGGTCCCCATGCGCCAGCGCCAAATTCCATGCCAATAACTGCACGAATCAGGAACCAAATATTCCGGCCTTTGCATAGGTGAAAGCACCAAAAAAATCCCATCCAAGAACCCGCTTCCACCACGCCCGATACAAGCCCAAGAATCCTGCCCAGACCCACGCCGAACACCCTAAATCCACCTCGAAACCGGGTGTGACGAGCCTCGATTCCCAACCTTAAACTCGCGCCGAACAAGGCCCGGATCGTGATCAAGACAGCGGCAGCGAGCCATCCTCAAAGCCGGCGCGGCAATGGTTTTCAAACCGGTATTCAGCAAGCAACCAGCAGAGAAGTCCCCGACATGAATTTGACCAAGATGCATTTGCCGCCACCGCGTCCCCAGCAAACCCATCCAAGCCGCCGCTCACTCACCGCCACTGCCGCAGCCAGCCTGATCGCCATCCTGGCCCTGACCGGCTGCGGTGCTGGCAAAGCCGAAAAGGCTTCGCAGACTGCCGTCAAGGTCAACAAAGAAGAGATCACCGTTCATCAGATCAATTTCGTGATGCAGCGTCAGCAAGGCCTCAAGCCCGAGCAGGCCGAAGCTGCCAGCAAGCAGATCCTCGAGCGCCTGATCGACCAGGAACTCGCAGTCCAGAAAGCCGCTGAACTCAAGCTCGATCGCGACCCCGCTGTGGTCCAGCAGATCGAGAACGCCAAGCGTGAAATCCTTGCTCGAGCCTATGTCGATCGCATTGGCGAAACCGTCACCAAGCCCAGTGCTGCCGAGCTCAGCCAGTACTACAACGACAAGCCGGCGTTGTTCAAGGACAGGCGCATCTTCAGCCTGCAAGAAATCAGCATCGAAGCCAAGCCCGAGCAGGCCCAGCAGATCCGCGCCAAGCTGCAGACCTCCAAAAGCATGGCCGAGTTCGCCGAATACCTTAAGGCGAATGACTTCCGCTTTACCGGCAACCAGGCTGTGCGCGCGGCCGAGCAGTTGCCGATGGCCGGGCTCGAAGCCATTGCCGCCATGAAAGACGGCGACTCGGCCGTCAACCAGACGCCTACAGGTTTGAACGTCCTTTTCCTCGTCAGTTCACGCCTTCAACCAGTGGCCGAACCTCAGGCGCGCCAAGCGATCGAAACCTTCCTCAGCAACCAGCGCAAGGGCGAGTTGGTGCAAAAAGACATCAAGGCCTTGCGCACTGCAGCCCAGATCCAGTATGTCGGCAAGTTCAAGGAAGGAGTTGCGGAACTGGCCCAAGCCGCCGCCCCTGCCGCGCTACCGCCTCCGCCAGCCAATACCGGAAGTCTCGATGCCTCTGCCATCAGCAAAGGAATGGGCATCAAACAATGATCAACCAGAGAATATTGCCCCGACTTCGCGGCCGTGGCCTGCTCGCAGTCGCCTCATTCTGTGCCTTGCTTGCGGCCCAATCTTTTCAGAATGCCTCAGCCCAGACCCGCTCCGCCAATGCTGGCAGCAGCGTCGCCTCAGCGCCGGCTGAATACCGGCTCGGCGCCGGCGATGTCCTGCGCATCAGCGTCTACCAAAATCCCGACCTCCTGCTCGAAACCCGCGTCTCGGAGGCCGGCGTCGTCTCGTACCCGCTGCTCGGCAATATCCGGATCGGCGGCCTGAGCGTTACGCAGGCTGAAAAGCTGATCAACGATGGCCTCAAGAGCGGCAACTTCATCAAAAACCCGCAAGTCACCATCGCCATCCTGCAGGTCAAGGGCAACCAGGCCAGCGTGCTGGGTCAGGTCAACCGCCCGGGGCGTTTTCCGATTGAAACCGCCGACATGCGGCTCACCGACCTGCTGGCCAATGCCGGCGGCGTGGCGCCCACTGGCGGCGATCAACTCGTACTCAGCGGCGTTCGTGCTGGCAAGCCATTCAGGGCTGAAATCGACCTGCCCACCATCTTCGCTTCCGGCGGCGAGAGCCAGGACATGCTGATCCAGAACGGCGATGTCATCTGGGTCGACCGCGCACCGATGGTCTATATCTACGGCGAAGTCCAGCGCCCCGGCCCGATGCGCCTGGAGCGCCGCATGACCTTGATGCAGACGCTGGCCAGCGGCGGCGGCCTCAACCTGCGTGGTACCGAAAAAGGCATCCGTGTGCATCGCAAGGGCGCCGAGGGCAAGGTCCAGATGCTGCAGTTGCCAATGGACGAAGCGCTGAAAGACGGCGATGTCGTCTATGTGCGCGAGAGCTTGTTCTGACCCGGGGCCAATATGTCATTCACCCAATTCATCGCCATCCTCGCCGCCCGCTGGAAGATCTCGTTGGCGGTCTTCATCACCCTGGTCAGCGTCACCTTGGCAGTCAGCTTGGTATTGCCCAAGAAGTACAGCGCCTTCGCCTCGATCGTGATCGATGCCAAGTCCGATCCGCTCAGTGCCGTGCTCTATGCGGGTGGCCTCAACCCCAGTTTGATCGCCACCCAGATCGACGTACTGACCAG
>CAIJIT010000152.1 GCA_903820745.1 uncultured Burkholderiales bacterium | reverse complement strand
GCATGGTGCGAATGGCATGCGCGGGGTCTTTGCGCCCGGCCTGCAAGGACAGCGCATGTGCCTTGACCAGTTTGCAGCCAACGCTGGGGTTGGCCTCCAGAAAGCTGGGGCGTACCGCCACCGTGGTGGCGCAGACACCGCCATTGATCTGATAGTCCTTATCCCAGGAGACGATTTTGTAGCCAGCGTCACGAAAGAGTAGGTTCCACGGGCCCCAGATGAAGGCACTGTCGATCTGGTTGCTCTTCAGCGCGGTCAGCAGCAGATTGGGTGCGAGGTTGAAGCCCTGGATGGATGCCCTGGGCACGCCTGCCGCCTTGGCAGCCAGGACCATTGAGACCTCGGCACAGGTTGCCGTGGGTGCGCCGATATTCTTGGCCTTGGCGATGTCTCGAAAGCTGTTGATGCCCGTAGCCGGATTCACCACCAGAGCCATCTGGCTGGACGAATCCAGTGGCACCAAAATGAACTTCAGCGGGATGTCTTGGCCCAGCATGAAGAGAGTGGCCAGCCCAGTCCACGCCACGTCCAGGCTGCCGCTTTTCATGCCGGCAATCAGGGGCGCGCCACTCTGGAACATGTAGAACTTGGGCTCCAGCCCTACCTGCTCAAATAGCTTGAGTTCGCGGGCGATGTAGGCAGGCCAGTAGTTGCTGATGGGCAGGCCGATGTTGATGGGGATGAGCTTGGGCGACGTGCTCTGGGCCGCGGCCGGCGTCCCGTTGGCCAGGCCCGCGATCATTGCTACCGCTACCAGCAACCGGCAAATGAACGCTCGTAAAAAAGGGGAAGATTGCAGCATAGTCAAGCCCATGATTTCTCCAGTTGTTTGCGGCCTTTGCGACCGCGCTAGCGTCGGGGAAAAAGATCATTCAACTCGACGCTGAGTTGATAGACGTCAGGACGCAGAAAGTGGGTGGTCATCTCCACCGGTTCACCCTGCGTGTTGCGGGAAATGCGATCCAACACCAGCAGCATCGAGCTTTGTGAAATCTCCAATGCAGCGCTGGTGGCCAGATTAGGTTGACGGCATGAAACTAGGAATTGGGCCTGTGCCAACTTCAGCCGCAGCTTCTCTTGCAGAATGTCGTAGATCGGCCGTGAATCCACATCGGCGCGGGTGATTCGGCGGCCGATATGCGGCGGTATGTGGATGCGGGTGATGGCATGGGGTACGCCGCGCGAAATGTATCTGCGCTGGTAGGTCAAAACGGGCCGTTCCCAGCTGTCCAGTTCAGGTGGGAGGTCCGGCGTTTCATTCCACTTGAACTCTGTAACTTCGACGCTGATGTCTTCGCCGATCTGGCGAAAGGTCTCCAAAAACGGGGCCATACGGTCAATGGAATGCACGATCTTGGGCAGGTGCCGGGAGACAAAGGTGCCTTTTCCCTGCTTGCGCACCAGCACCGATTCATCGACCAGGCGTTGCATCGCCTTGCGCACTGTTGATCGGCTCACGCCATAGGCCTGCATCAGCGCTTCCTCGGTTGGAATCTGGCCACCAGGCGGTACGTTCACCACCAACTGCTGGCGCAGTCGGTCAGCGATTTGTTCGTACAGCGAATACGCGCAACCACGCTCAAGCGACTGTGCAGTAGCCGGTTGCTGGGGCGCTGCAATGGTTTCAAAAGTCGGGCGCGCTAGAGATTCAGGTTTGGGCAT
>CAIJIT010000151.1 GCA_903820745.1 uncultured Burkholderiales bacterium | reverse complement strand
GCAGCGTTTGTACCGGCATCGCCAACGGGAGCTTTTGCCAGGTCTGGATGTCGAAACTGCCCCCCGACTGGAAATAAAGATAGACCAGCGCGATCAGCATCAGCAGCGAACCTGCCAGCGTGTAAAGGAAGAACTTGAAGGCTGCATAGACCCGGTTCGGTCCGCCCCAGACACCGATGATGATGTACATCGGAATCAGCGTGGCCTCGAAAAAGACATAGAACAGCAGGCCGTCGAGCGCTGAAAAGACACCGATCATCAATCCCGACAGGATCATGAAGGCACCCAGATATTGATTGACGCGCTTGGTCACCGATTCCCAGGCAGCGATCACGACGATGACATTGATGAAGGCCGTCAGCGGCACAAACCACAAGGAAATGCCGTCAAGACCGAGGTGGTAACGCACATTGAAACGATCGATCCAGGGCTGGTTCTCGACGAACTGCATCGCCGCGGTGGCCGTATCGAAGCCGCTGATCAGCGGCAAGGTCACCGCAAGGCTGGCCAATGCAGCCAGCAAGGCAATCCAGCGCGCCGTGCCGGCCTGGTCGTCACGCCCAACGGCCAGCAGCAACAAGCCGCTGACGATGGGTAGAAATATGGCAACACTTAGCAACATTCTTGTTCTCCGCCCTCGATCAAAGACCGGCAAGGGTCTTGAATTGGGGCCATATAAAGGGCCACAGCTGCCACGTCATCAAACCGATCACGCCCAGAATCATCACCAGCGCATACCAGTACAAATGGCCTGTCTGGACGCGCCGGACCACACCGGCCACATTGCCGATCGTCCGCGCCGAGCCATTGATCAACACCCCGTCGATCAAGGCCATGTCACCACCGCGCCAGAAGGCAATGCCAAGACCGCGTGCCGCACGTGCAAGGACGTTCTCATTGAACCAGTCCATGTAGTACTTGTTCTCGAGCAGGGTCATGATCGGTGAACAGATCCGCGCGATCGCCGCCGGAATTTCCGGTTTGACCATATAGAACAGATAGGACAAGGCCACACCCGACATTGCCAGCCAGAAAGGCAATGCCCTCAAACCATGCAAGGCCATGGCTGCAGCGCCGTCGAACTCATGCTTCAACTCCTCCATCGCATGGTGCAAGGTCGCGCTGACCGCGATCGAATCATTGAAGAAGTCGCCGAACAGCATCGGCTCGATCGCCATGAAACCGATCACGACCGACGGAATCGCCAGCAGGATCAACGGCGCCGTCACCACCCAAGGCGATTCATGCGGGACATGTGGCTCATGGTGGTGATCATCGTGATGGTCATGCTCGCCAGGGAACGGCTTGTGGCGGAAGTTCTCCTTGCCATGAAAGACCAGGAAGTACATCCGGAAAGAATAGAAGGCGGTCACGAACACACCAGCCACCACGGCGAAATAGGCGAATCCGGCGGCCGGCAAATGGCTCGCATGGACCGCTTCGATGATGCTGTCCTTGGAGTAGAAGCCCGAGAACAGCGGCATGCCGATCAAGGCCAAGGAGCCCAGCAAGGAAGTGATCCAGGTGATGCGCATGTACTTGCGCAGACCACCCATATTGCGGATGTCCTGATCATGGTGCATACCGATGATCACCGAACCGGCGGCGAGGAATAACAAAGCCTTGAAGAAGGCATGGGTCATCAGGTGGAACACCGCAACCGAATAGGCCGATGCACCCAGCGCGACCGTCATATAGCCCAGCTGTGACAGGGTCGAGTAGGCAACAACGCGCTTTATGTCGTTCTGTATCAGGCCCATGAAGCCCATGAACAAGGCAGTGATCGCGCCGATCAGCAGCACAAAATTCAAGGCCGTGTCTGACAACTCGAACAGCGGACTCATGCGGGCGACCATGAAAATCCCCGCTGTCACCATGGTGGCGGCATGAATCAGGGCCGAAATCGGGGTCGGGCCTTCCATCGAATCAGGCAGCCAGACATGCAGAGGGAACTGCGCACTTTTGCCCATCGCGCCGATGAACAGGCAAATGCAGGCTACGCTCAACATCATCCAGTCGCTGCCCCACAGCGGCGCGGTGAAGGCAATCTGCGCCAACGCGTCCTTCTTGGCGAAGATTTCAGCGTAGTTCAGCGAATCGCCATAAGCGACCAGCAAACCGATGCCGAGAATGAAGCCGAAGTCACCAACCCGGTTGACGAGGAAGGCCTTCATATTGGCGAAGATCGCCGTTGGCTTGGTGTACCAGAAGCCGATCAACAGGTAAGAAACCAGTCCAACCGCCTCCCAGCCGAAAAACAGTTGCAGCATGTTGTTGCTCATCACCAGCATCAGCATGCTGAAGGTGAACAGCGAGATATAGCTGAAGAAGCGCTGATAACCGGCGTCTTCCTCCATATAGCCGATGGTGTAGATGTGCACCATCAGCGAGACGAAGCTGACCACACACATCATCATCGCGGTCAGCCCGTCGATCAGGAAACCGACTTCCATCTTCAGGCCGCCGACCACCATCCATTCATAAATGGTCTGGTTGAAGCGTGCACCTTCAAGCGCCACCGCGCGCAGCGTCATCACCGAAATGATGAAAGCGATCAGCACACCGAGAATTGTGATCGTATGGGCACCGCGGCGGCCCACCTGCTGGCCGAACAGTCCGGCTACGACAGCGCCAGCCAGCGGCGCCAGCGGTACTGCCAGCAGCATGTTCTGAGAGAGTTGTGCAGTCATTTGGCTATCAGCCCTTCAACGCGTCGAGCTCATCGACATTGATGGTGGCGCGGTTGCGAAATAGCACAACCAGGATGGCCAGGCCGATCGCCGATTCAGCCGCCGCCACAGTCAGGATGAAGAACACGAACACCTGACCTGCCATGTCGCCGAGGTAATGCGAGAAGGCGATGAAGTTCAGATTCACCGCCAGCAGCATCAACTCGATCGCCATCAGCAGCACGATCAGATTCTTGCGATTCATGAAAATGCCGACAACCGACAAGGCGAACAGCATCGCACCCAGGGTCAGGAAATGTCCCAACGTCAAAGTCATCATGATGTGGCTCCCTGGTCGGCCGCAGCGGGCAGTTCGGCCTCAACTGTCGGCGCGAGCTTGATAATGCGCAAGCGGTCGGCCTTCTTGACCTTGACCTGTTCGGATGGGTCTTGCCGGCGCGAGTCGGTGCGATGCCGCAGGGTCAAGGCGATCGCCGCGATGATGGCAACCAGCAGCAGCACTGCAGCGATCTGCAGCGGGTAAAGATATTGCGTGTAGATGGCAATACCGAGCATCTTGGTATTGCCGAGCTGCATGGCTGCAGCACTCGGTTCAGGCGCCTGATTGAGTCTGAATCCGCCCATCAGGATCGCCGCCATTTCGAGCGCGATCATGGCGCCGACCAAGCCGGCCAGCGGCATATGCTTCCAGAAGCCATCCCGGGTGCCGTCGGAATTGAAGTCCAACATCATCACGACGAACAGGAACAGCACCATCACCGCGCCGATATAGACCAGCACCAGCACGATGGCGAGGAACTCGGCTTTCAGCAACATCCAGATGCAGGCTGCGTTGAAAAAAGCCAGGATCAGGAACAGCGCTGCGTGGACGGTGTTGCGTGCCGTGATGACACGGAAAGCAGCACCCAGCAGCACGGCCGAGAAAAGGTAGAAGAGGAAAGAGGTTATGTCCATGCGGTTCCAGCAAGATGAGCCGAGACCACCAGATCCGGTTGGGTGACCGGATCCAGTGCTTCAGCGGTACTTGGCGTCGGCCTCCTTCTGGGCGGCAATTTCTGTTTCGTAGCGGTCACCCACGGCCAGCAGCATGTCCTTGGTGAAATACAGATCACCGCGCTTTTCGCCGTGGTACTCGAAGATGCTGGTCTCGACGATCGAATCGACCGGGCAACTTTCTTCGCAGAAGCCGCAA
Source organism: uncultured Burkholderiales bacterium (assembly GCA_903820745.1). Classification (GTDB taxonomy): domain Bacteria; phylum Pseudomonadota; class Gammaproteobacteria; order Burkholderiales; family Burkholderiaceae_C; genus Paucibacter_A. The sequence continues at coordinate 54,756 of CAIJIT010000151.1, read as the reverse complement.
AAGATGCACTTGGTCAGGTCGATGTCATAGCGCGTCGTCCGGCGCGAACCGTCTTCGCGCTGCTCGGATTCAATCGTGATCGCCATGGCCGGGCAAACTGCTTCGCAGAGCTTGCATGCGATGCAGCGCTCTTCGCCGTTTTCATAGCGGCGCAAGGCATGCAGTCCACGAAAACGCGGCGACATCGGAGTTTTCTCTTCCGGGAATTGCACCGTGATATTGCGCGCAAAGAAATGCCGGCCAGTCACGGCCAAGCCCTGGAACAGTTCAAGCAGCATGAAGCTCTTGATTGAATTGACGAATGTGCTCACTGCAGACATCTCAGTTGTCACTTCCAGATATTGAACGGCGACTGGATCCACAGGCCGACAACGACCAGCCAGACCAGGGTCACAGGGATGAAGATCTTCCAGCCCAGACGCATGATCTGGTCGTAGCGGAAGCGTGGGAAGGAAGCGCGCACCCAGAGGAACATGGTGACGACGACAAAGGTCTTCATACCCAACCAGATCCAGCCCGGGATGAAATCGAGTATGGCCAACGGTGACAACCACCCGCCGAGGAACAGCAGCACAGTCAGGATCGACACCAGGATCATGTTGGCGTATTCCGCCAGGAAGAACATCGCGAACGACATACCCGAGTACTCGATCATGTGGCCGGCAACGATTTCAGACTCGCCTTCGACGACGTCAAACGGATGGCGGTTGGTCTCCGCCAGTCCCGAGATGAAATAGACCACAAAAACCGGCAACAAGGGCAGCCAATTCCAGGACAGGAAGGACATGCCCGCGCCCGCGAACAGGCCCTTGTTCTGGCTCATCACGATGTCGCTGAGGTTCAAACTACCGCTGATCATCAGCACGATGACCAGGGCAAATCCCATCGGGATTTCGTAGGACACCATCTGCGCCGATGCGCGCAGGGCACCCAGCAAGGCGTATTTCGAATTGGATGCCCAACCGGCGATCAGCACGCCGTAGATCTCCATCGAGGTGATCGCGATCAGCAACAGCAGACCGGCGTTGACATTGGCCAGCACCACATCCGGGCCGAACGGCACAACCACCCAGGCGGCCAGCGCAGGCATGATCGTCATGACTGGACCGAGGAAGAACAACCTCTTGTTGGCCGCTGAAGGGACGATGATTTCCTTGAAGATCAACTTGACCGCATCGGCAATCGGCGTCAGCAAGCCGAACGGGCCGACCCGATTCGGCCCCGGCCTGATCTGGGTCCAACCGATCGCCTTGCGCTCCCAGAGCGTCAGATAGGCGACACAGCCCATCAGCGGTGCCACCAGCACGATGATCTTGATCAGCGTCCAGACCACGGGCCAGGCGCCGCCGAGCAGCGACAACCCGATTTGGTTGAAGGTTTCAATCATTGCTGTCCTCGCCTCATGCCTTGGCAACGGTCAGGGTGCCAAAGCCGGCACCGAGGGCTGCTGTTTCTGGCAAACCTGCCGGCACCCGCACGACATTGGCCGCCAGACCGGCGTCCAACCTGGCCGGCAATTGCACCGCTCCCCCACTGGCCTGGGTGACCCGCACCTGCGCACCAGGACTCAGGTCCAGTTGTTCCCACAAGGCCTTGGGCAGAGATGCCATCGCGGCTTGACGCGCGTCCAGCGTCAACTGCAGAGAGCTCGCATGGCGGACCAGCGCATCGGTCGCGTAAATCGGCACGTCGGCCAGTCGTTCAAAAGCATCGGTCGAGGCACCGAAATGAACCAAGGCCGTGGATGAATTGCTCAGCCTGGCGCCAAGGTCAGCGCCCTGCCCCAGCGCTTCGTCTCGCACCTGCTCCGAACTATCATGCGCAAAGCCATCGATAGCCAGCAGATTGCCGAGCACGCGCAGAATTTTCCAGCCCGGCCTGGTCTCACCCAAGGGCTTGACGACTCCGACGAAACTTTGCACCAGCCCTTCGGCATTGACGAACGTGCCCGACGTCTCGGTAAACGGAGCCGTCGGCAACATCACATCGGCGTAATCGAGACCGGTCTTGAACGCACCCATCGCGACGACCATGCCGGCGCCTGCCATGGCCGCGGCGGCTGCCGCCGGGTTGGCACTGTCCAGCAGCGGGTCATTGTTCAGCAGCAGCAAGCCCTTCAGTCCTGGGCCTGCGAGCATCTGTCCGGCGTCCAAGCCACCTGCTTGAGGAAGCGCACCGACCAGTTGTGCGCCGACGGTATTCGCAGCAGCGCTCAGATAACCGACGCTGGCGCCCACCTGTGTGGCGATCCAGTTGGCCAGACTCAAGAGACTGGCTGCTTGCGGATGCTGGGCAGCCAGATTGCCAAGCAGCAAGGCTTTGTTTTGGCCGGAAAGCAAAGCTGCCGCGATGGCCTGCGCCGCTTCGGTGGCCTGGCCTGCTGCCGGTGCAACTGCACCGGTGGCCGCAGCAATCGCAGCAGCGACATCGGCCAGTGCCTGCACCCACGCGCCCGGCGCGGTGGTGATGCGGGCGGCAACAGGCATCAACCAGTCATCCGCACTCGCATTGATACTCAGCACCTGCCCGCCCTGGCGAACAGCCTGACGCAGTCGCAGCGCAAACAGCGGATGGTCCTTGCGCAGGAACGATCCGATGACCAACGCTCGGTCGAGGCTACTCAAGGAAGCAATCGAGGTGCCGAGCCAATGCGCATGGCCGACTTGCGGCTGATTGCTGAAATCAGCCTGGCGCAGACGATGGTCGATGTTCTGGCTGCCCAGGCCGCGCATCAACTGGCCCAACAGATACAACTCCTCGACCGTGCTGTGAACCGAGCCCAACGCACCGATCGCGGCAGCGCCATGATCAGCCTTGATGCCCTTCAGGCCATTGGCGACATATTCAAGTGCAGCCGTCCAGTCGACGGTTTTCCAGGCACCGCCCTGCTTGATCATCGGCTGCGTCAGCCGTTCGCTGCTGTTCAGCGATTCATAGGAAAAGCGGTCGCGGTCCGCGATCCAGCATTCATTGACGGCCTCGTTCTCGAGCGGCACGACACGCATCACCTGATTGTTCTTGACCTGGATGATCAAGTTGGCGCCGGTGCTGTCATGCGGGCTGATGCTCTTGCGACGCGACAACTCCCAGGTGCGGGCGCTGTAGCGGAAGGGTTTGCTGGTCAACGCGCCGACCGGGCAGATGTCGATCATATTGCCCGACAACTCTGAGTCGACCGAGCGGCCGACAAAGGTCTGGATCTCAGCATGTTCACCGCGATGGGCCATGCCGAGTTCCATCACGCCAGCAATTTCCTGGCCAAAACGAACGCAACGCGTGCAATGGATGCAGCGGCTCATTTCTTCCATCGACACCAGCGGACCGACGTTCTTGTGGAAGACGACGCGCTTTTCTTCGGTGTAGCGCGACTTGCCGCCGCCATAGCCAACCGCCAGATCCTGCAACTGGCATTCACCACCCTGGTCGCAGATCGGGCAATCAAGTGGATGATTGATCAGCAGAAATTCCATCACGCCCTTCTGGGCCTGGATGGCTTTTTCGCTCTTGGTGCGAACGATCATGCCCTGCGTCACCGGCGTCGCGCAGGCAGGCATCGGTTTGGGCGCTTTTTCCACGTCCACCAGACACATGCGGCAATTGGCAGCAATCGAGAGCTTCTTGTGGTAACAGAAATGCGGGATATAGGTTCCGGCTTTTTCGGCGGCATGCATCACCATGCTACCGGCCTCAATTTCTACCTTTTGACCGTCGAGTTCAATTTCAACCATTGCTTGTCCTGTCCTGCGCTCAGAGCGAGGCCGGCACCATTGCCGTCTTGTGTTCGATCAGATGAACGAACTCTTGTTTGAAATGCTTGATCATGGCGCGCACCGGCATCGCCGCAGCATCGCCGAGCGCACAGATCGTGCGGCCCTGGATGTTGTCAGCCACCGAATTCAGCAGATCGATGTCCTCGATCCGGCCTTTTCCTTGCGCGATGCGCTCGATCACACGGTGCATCCAGCCAGTGCCTTCGCGGCAAGGTGTGCATTGGCCGCAGGACTCATGGGCATAGAAATAAGCCAGTCGCAACAAGCTGTTGACCATGCAACGACTGTCGTCCATGACGATCACAGCCCCCGAACCCAACATCGACCCAGCCTTGGCGATCGAGTCGTAGTCCATCGTGCATTCCATCATCACGCTGGCCGGCAGGATCGGTGCCGAACTGCCGCCAGGAATCACCGCCTTCAACTGCCTGCCCTGTCGCACGCCGCCGGCGAGTTCCAACAGTTTGGCGAATGGCGTACCGAGCGGGATCTCATAATTGCCTGGGCGCTCGACATCACCCGAGACCGAGAACAGTTTGGTGCCGCCGTTGTTGGGCTTGCCGATGTCGAGATAAGGCTTGCCGCCATTGCGAATGATCCATGGCACCGCCGCAAAGGTCTCGGTGTTGTTGATCGTCGTCGGACAGCCATAAAGGCCGAAGCTGGCAGGGAAAGGCGGTTTGAAGCGGGGCTGGCCCTTTTTGCCTTCAAGGGACTCAAGCAGCGCTGTTTCTTCGCCGCAGATGTAGGCGCCAAAGCCATGCGATGCATGCAGTTGAAAACTGAACTCCGAGCCGAGAATATTGTCACCCAGCAGGCCTGCAGCGCGGGCTTCTTCAAGCGCGGCTTCGAAGCGTTCGTAGACCTCAAAGATTTCACCGTGGATATAGTTATAGCCGACCTTGATGCCCATTGCGAAAGCGGCAATCGCCATGCCTTCGATCACGATATGCGGGTTGAACATCAGGATGTCACGGTCCTTGCAGGTACCCGGCTCGCCTTCGTCTGAATTGCAGACCAGGTATTTCGCGCCCGGGAACTGGCGCGGCATGAAGCTCCACTTCAGCCCCGTCGGGAAGCCGGCACCACCGCGACCGCGCAAGCCCGAGGCCTTGACTTCGGCAATCACCTGATCCTGGGTCAGCGGCAGGCCTTCAGCAGCGCCCTCACCCTTCAAAATCTTGCGCAAGGCCGCATAGCCGCCACGCGACTCGTAGTCCTTCAGACGCCAGTTATCGCCAGTCAAACCGGCGACGATCTGCGGCTCGATATGTCGGTCATGGAAACAGGTTTCACTGCCATTGGCCTGAAACTTGGAGAGATCCAGCATGCTTGCCATCCTTCAGTTCTCGCCGGCATGGGCTTTCAAGGTATCGACCAGTTCGTCAATACGTTGATGACTCATGAAGCTGCACATCTGCCGGTCGTTGACCAGCAACACCGGCGCGTCGGCACAGGCCCCCAAGCATTCGCTTTGTTGTACGGTGAACAGGCCGTCAGCGCTGGTACCGCCCAATTCGACACCAAGCTTTTCGCACAAATGATTCAGTGCCTGCTGGCCGTTGCGAAGTTGGCAAGGCAGATTGGTGCAAACGTTCAATTTGTACTTGCCCAGCGGCCGCTGGTTGTACATATTGTAGAAAGTCGTGACCTCGTAGACCGCGATCGGTGGCATGCCCAGATAGACGGCCACCACATCCTCGCTGGCGCGCGACACATAGCCGATTTGATTCTGGACGATGGCCAAACAGGCCATCACCGCTGAAGCTTTCTGCTCGGCCGGGTACTTCGCGGCTTCGCGGGCAAATAACGCTTCGGTGGCCACGCTCAAAACAAATTCTTCGCTCATCGGTCGACCTCGCCGAAAACAATGTCCATCGTACCGATCACCGCAACGGCGTCAGCAATCATGTGACCGCGCGACATTTCGTCCAGTGCGGCCAGATGGGAAAAACCAGGCGCCCGGATCTTCAGGCGGTAAGGTTTGTTGGCACCATCGCTGACGATGTAGATGCCGAATTCACCCTTCGGATGCTCGACCGCTGCATAAGCCTCACCGGCGGGCACATGGAAGCCTTCAGTGAAAAGCTTGAAGTGATGGATCAACGCTTCCATATTCGACTTCATGTCGACGCGTGCGGGAGGTGCAACCTTGGGATTGTCGGTAATCACCGGGCCAGGGTTTGCCCGCAACCAGTCAACGCATTGCTGCATGATCCGATTTGACTGACGCATTTCCTCGACCCGCACCAGATAGCGGTCATAGGTATCGCCATGGGTTCCGATCGGCACATCGAAGTCCATCTTGGCGTAGACATCGTAGGGCTGGGACTTGCGCAGATCCCAGGCAATTCCAGAGCCACGCAGCATGGCGCCGGTAAAACCAAGGTTCAGTGCGCGCTCGGGCGAGACCACGCCGATGCCAACGGTGCGCTGCTTCCAGATCCGGTTGTCGGTCAACAAGGTCTCGTAATCGTCGACGTTCTTCGGGAACCGCTTGCAGAAATCCTCAATGTAATCAAGCAGGCTACCCGAGCGATTTTCATTGAGCATCGCGATCGTTTTGGCATTCTTGATCTTGCTGACCTTGTATTGGGCCATCTGTTCAGGCAAGTCACGGTAGACGCCGCCCGGCCGGAAATAAGCCGCATGCATGCGCGCGCCAGACACCGCTTCGTACATGTCGAAAAGATCTTCGCGCTCGCGGAAAGCGTAGATCAGGACATTCATCGCGCCGCAATCAAGGCCATGGGCGCCGAGCCACATCAGATGGTTCAAAAGCCGGGTGATTTCGGCAAACAGCACCCGGATGTACTGCGCCCGGATCGGCACCTCGAGATCCAGCATCTTTTCAATCGCCAGACAATAAGCATGCTCATTGGCCATCATCGACACATAGTCGAGACGATCCATATAAGGCAAGGCCTGGATATAGGTCTTGGTCTCGACCAGTTTTTCGGTCGCGCGGTGCAGCAATCCGATATGCGGATCGGCACGCTGGATAACCTCGCCGTCCAGCTCAAGCACCAATCTCAGCACACCGTGCGCCGCTGGATGCTGTGGGCCAAAATTCAGCGTGTAGTTCTTGATGTCTGCCATGGTTTACAAGCCGCCGTAATTTTCTTCGCGGATGATGCGAGGCGTGATTTCACGCGCCTCGATCGTCACCGGCTGATAGACCACGCGCTTGGCTTCAGCGTCGTAGCGCATCTCGACATTGCCCTCGGTCGGGAAGTCCTTGCGCATCGGATGGCCGATGAAACCATAGTCCGTCAGGATGCGACGCAAGTCCTCATGACCGTCGAAGATGATGCCGAACAGATCAAAAGCCTCACGTTCGTACCAGTTGGCGGAATTCCAGAGCGGCGTCAATGCGGCGACAAGCGGCATTTCATCGTCAGGGCAGAAGACCTTCAGGCGCAGACGCCAGTTCCTTGCCACCGACAGCAAATGCGTTGCCACAGCAAAACGCGGGCCAGCGTAAGCACCATCACCATAGCTGCTGTAATCGATGCCACAGAGGTCGATCAACTGCTCGAATTGCAGTTCAGGGTGATCACGCAAAACGCTAGCGACGTCGAGGTAATCGGCCGCAGAAACCTGGATCGTGATTTCACCGAATTGGCGTTTGATTTGCTGGATTCGCTCGCCAAGCGCCGCCTCCAACGACGCTTGCAGGGTATCTAGTTTGCTCATCTGGTACAGGTCCTCAGCGCGCGATGGTGTTTTCGCGCCGGATCTTGGCCTGCAATTGCAGGATGCCGTAAAGCAAGGCTTCGGCGGTCGGCGGACAACCGGGCACATAGATGTCTACAGGAACGATCCGGTCGCAACCCCTCACCACCGAGTAACTGTAGTGGTAATAGCCGCCGCCATTGGCGCAAGAGCCCATCGAGATCACCCAGCGCGGCTCGGCCATCTGGTCATAGACCTTGCGCAAGGCCGGCGCCATCTTGTTGCACAGGGTGCCGGCGACGATCATCAGATCCGACTGCCGCGGGCTTGGCCTGAACAACATCCCGAAACGGTCAATGTCGTAGCGCGCCGCACCGGCATGCATCATTTCAATCGCGCAGCAAGCCAGACCGAAAGTCATGGGCCAGAGCGATCCGGTCTTGGACCAATTGATCAATTTGTCTACCGACGTGGTGACAAAACCTTCTTTCAATACGCCTTCGATACCCATATCCCTGCCTTCGGGTCAAATTGCCATCATTCCCAATCCAGAGCGCCTTTTTTCCACTCGTAGATAAAACCCACGACCAGAATGCCCAGGAAAATCATCATGGACCAAAAACCGACGGTTCCAATCTCCCGCAGCGCTGCTGCCCAGGGAAAAAGAAATGCGATTTCCAGGTCAAATAAAATAAAAAGAATCGCTACGAGGTAATACCGCACATCGAATTTCATGCGCGCATCTTCAAATGCCTCGAAACCACATTCATAAGGGGAATTCTTGGCTGCATCGGGCCGGTTCGGGCCGAGCAGAAAGCCGAGCAACTGTGGCACTACGCCAACGCCTGCAGCCACCAGGATGAAGAGGATGACGGGGAGGTACTGATCCAGATTCATGGTTGACGCTCTCTAGAGTTGCCGGTCAGATGGCCGTAGCCTGCGGGCAACAATTCAAAAATAGCTTCGGGCGGATGAGCACCAGAATATAAGCCCCACTACCTCGCTCAGATTTGGTCCAACGCAAGGAAAGTTGCCGGAACTTGAATCCGCGCCGTACCTTTTGCACAGAATTTCATCGCTTACCTGCGCAAAATATTTCTAATTTTCTTATGGTGCCGTCGGCGAGACTCGAACTCGCACAGCTTTCGCCACTACCCCCTCAAGATAGCGTGTCTACCAATTTCACCACGACGGCCGATAACTCTTGGAATTCTTACGGGAACCTGGGTTTGCTTGAGGAACTGCGTCCCAGGAACCGAGGGTATTCTATAACGAAAAAAATGCCTGCTTGAGGTAAAAGCAGCGATTTGTCTGGATTCAGCATCGGTGCCTTGAGGCTTCGCCGACGCTGCTGATCACTTGGCTGTGGAAGCGGCGGCAATCGGTGCCGGGGCTACGGCCTGGGCAGGCAAAGAACCCGGAATTGCTGCTGCGCCGGATGCAGCCATTACTGGCGCCGATGCCGGCAAGGCAGGCGCCGCGCGGTCGAGCAAGGTGTCGGCCGCCTTGCCTTCAGCGCGATGGTTCGACATATAGGCCAGCATCAACGTGCAGGCGAAGAACACCGTGGCGCAGACCGCCGTGCTGCGCGAAAGGAAATTCGCGCTGCCGGTGGCACCGAACAAACTGCCCGATGCCCCACTGCCAAAAGATGCCCCCATATCGGCGCCCTTGCCATGCTGGATCAGCACCAGGCCGATCATCACCAGCGCACTCAGCAACTGCACCACCAACACCAAATTCAGCCAGACTTGCATCTCGAACCTTCCAGTTTTCGTTCATTTAAGCGCCCGGCGACACCGGGCGAATTCATTTACATCGCAGCACGGCAAATCGCGGCAAAGTCGGCCACCTTCAAAGCTGCACCGCCGATCAGGCCGCCGTCAATGTCGGGCTGCGCAAACAATTGCGCGGCATTGTCGGGCTTGACGCTACCGCCGTACAAAATTCTCATCACATCGGCCTTCTTCGTGGCCGCTTGCAATTGCATCCGCAAGACTTTATGCACTGCCTGGGCCTGTTCTGGCGATGCGGTCAAGCCAGTTCCGATGGCCCAGACCGGCTCGTAAGCCAGCACGATTTCTCCGATGCAATGGGTCAGCAGATGGATGACCGCTGCCAACTGACGTTTGACCACGGTTTCGGTCTGTCCGGCTTCGCGATCCGCCAGGGTTTCCCCGACACAAACAATCGGCGTCACCCCATGAGCCAATGCTGCACGCGCTTTTTCGGCAACCAGTTGATCGCTTTCATGATGATGCGCACGCCGCTCCGAATGCCCGACGATCACATAACGGCACCCCAGATCGGCCAGCATCGTCGACGAGACTTCGCCGGTGAACGCGCCAGCCTCATGGGCCGAACAATCCTGAGCACCAAAAGCAATCGACTGGCCGGTCAGCGCCAAGGCAGTCTCGGCGATATAGGGAAACGGCACGCAGACCACCACATCGGCAGACCAGGGTCCCGCTTCTTTGAGCCCAGCCAGCAGCAAGGCGTTGGCGCTGCGGCTGCCATACATTTTCCAGTTTCCGACAACCAGTTTCTTGCGCATCTGATTCTCCCGGCTCACCAACTCAGCACAATCTTGCCGACATGCTCGCCAGACTCCATCAGCGCATGTGCTGCAGCCGCTTGAGCCGCAGGCAGTTCGCGGTAGATGATCGGCTTGATTTGACGTGTTTTCAGCAAAGGCCAGACTTTCTCATGCAGGGCTCGGGCAATGCTTGCCTTGACTGCCAATGTGCGTGGTCGCAGAGTCGCTCCGACGATCGTCAGACGCCGCCTCAGCAACAATCCGGCATCGAACTTTGCAGCCACTCCACCCTGCACGGCAATGATTGCGATGCGGCCGTCTTCAGCCAGGCATTCGACGTTGCGCTCGACATAAGGTCCTGCGACCATGTCCAGAATCACATCGACACCATGCCCGGCCGTTGCCGCCTTGACTTCGGCAACAAAGTCTTGTTCACGGTAGTTGATTGCCAGATCGGCGCCCAACTTCAAACAGGCTTCGGCCTTGGCTGCATTGCCGACGGTCACAATGACCCGGCAGCCGAATGCCTTGGCGAGTTGAATCGCTGCCACACCGATCCCGCTGCTGCCACCGTGAACCAGCAGAGTTTCACCAGCTTGCAATCCAGCGCGATCGAACACGTTCGACCAGACGGTGAAAAAGGTCTCGGGCAGACTGGCCGCCTCGGCCATGGTCCAGCCTTCGGGCACCGGCAGACATTGGACGATCGGCGCCGTGCATTGCTGCGCATAGGCGCCACCCGCCACCAGCGCGCAAACCGCATCGCCGATTTTCAATCCAGCTGCGGCAAGTTCTTCGGCATCACCCGCCTTGATGCGCCCGGCCAATTCAAGACCTGGCAGATCACTGGCGCCAGGAGGTGCTGGATAAGCGCCTTTGCGCTGCAAGACATCGGGGCGGTTGATGCCATAGGCCTCAACCGCGATCAGGACTTCGCCTGGACCGGCGACCGGGTCGGGCCGCTCGATCATCTGCAGCACCTCTGGCCCGCCGAAACTGGAGATGGCGATTGCCTTCATGGCAACTTATTGCGGCGTGTCGCCAGCCACATGAGCCGGCGCAGCATCACGGTCGATCAAGGCCTTCATCGACAGCTTGATACGGCCCTTCTCGTCGGTCTCGAGTACCTTGACCTTGACGATCTGGCCTTCCTTGAGGAAATCAGTAACCTTCTCGACGCGTTGATGGGCGATCTGGCTGATGTGCAGCAAGCCGTCCTTGCCCGGCAACAGGTTGACCAAAGCACCAAAATCGAGGATCTTGGTGATCGCGCCTTCGTAGACCTTGCCGATTTCAACTTCAGCAGTGATCTCTTCAATGCGCTTCTTGGCGTGGGCCGCCTTGTCAGCGTCGGTCGAAGCAATCGTGATCGTACCGTCTTCGCCGATGTCGATCGTCGTGCCGGTTTCTTCGGTCAAGGCACGGATCGTGGCGCCGCCCTTGCCGATCACGTCACGGATTTTTTCCGGATTGATCTTCATCGTGTACAGACGCGGCGCAAATTGCGACACCTCGGTATTGGCCACACCCATCGCCTCGACCATCTTGCCCAGGATATGCAGACGCGCTTCTTTGGCTTGGGCCAGCGCGACCTGCATGATTTCCTTGGTGATGCCCTGGATCTTGATGTCCATCTGCAAGGCGGTGATGCCGCCGGTGGTGCCGGCAACCTTGAAGTCCATATCGCCAAGGTGATCCTCATCGCCGAGGATATCGGTCAGCACAGCGAAGCGATTGCCATCCTTGATCAAGCCCATGGCGATACCGGCCACATGGGCTTTCATCGGTACGCCAGCGTCCATCAATGCCAGGCAGCCGCCGCAGACCGAAGCCATTGACGAGGAGCCGTTCGATTCGGTGATTTCCGAAACGACGCGCATCGAGTACGGGAAGTCTTCCTTGCTTGGCAAGGCCGCGATCAGCGCGCGCTTGGCCAGACGACCATGGCCGATTTCACGCCGCTTCGGCGAGCCCACACGGCCGGTTTCGCCAGTGGCGAACGGAGGCATGTTGTAGTGCATCATGAACCGGTCTTCGAACTCGCCAGCCAGCGCGTCAATGCGCTGGGCATCGCGGTCGGTGCCGAGCGTGGCAACCACCAGAGCCTGCGTCTCGCCACGGGTAAACAACGCCGAGCCGTGCGTGCGTGGCAGGATGCTGTTGCGGATTTCGATCGGGCGCACGGTGCGTGTATCACGACCGTCGATGCGTGGCTCGCCGGCAAGGATCTGGCCGCGCACGATGCGGGCTTCGATCTCGAACAGCAGACCGTCGATCTCGACCTTGTCGAACGCAAGGCCTTCTTCAGACAGGGCCTTCAAGACATCCGCAGTCACGCTGCGGCAGGCTTGCGTCCGCGCTTGCTTGCTGCGAATCTGGTAGGCGGCGCGCAGCGCTGCTTCGGCCAGACCGTTGATCTTGGCGATGAACGGTTCGTCCTTGGCAGGCGCAGTCCAATCCCATGCCGGCTTGCCGGCTTCACGCACCAGCTCGTCGATTGCTGCGATGGCGATATTGCCTTGCTCATGACCGAATACAACGGCACCCAGCATCACTTCTTCGGACAGGCCATCGGCTTCAGACTCGACCATCAGCACTGCGGCTTCGGTGCCAGCGACGACCAGATCCATCTTGCTGCCGAGCAGCGCGGTCTTGCCTGGATTCAGGACATATTCGCCGTTGACATAACCGACGCGAGCCGCGCCAATCGGGCCGCTGAAAGGGATGCCGGAGACCGCCAAGGCGGCTGATGTCGCGATCATGGCCGCGATGTCGGCCTGAACTTCAGGGTTCAACGACAGCACATGGATGACCACCTGGACTTCGTTGAAGAAGCCTTCGGGGAACAAGGGGCGGATCGGGCGGTCGATCAGGCGCGAGGTCAGGGTCTCGAGTTCGCTCGGACGGCCTTCACGCTTGAAAAAGCTGCCAGGAATCTTCCCAGCGGCATAGGTTTTCTCGAGGTAATCGACGGTCAGCGGGAAAAAATCCTGGCCGGCCTTGGCGACAGTCTTGGCGACAACAGTGGCCAGAACGACGGTGTCATCGATGTTGACCAGTACAGCACCGCTGGCCTGGCGCGCGATTTCGCCAGTTTCCATCGTGACGGTGTGACCGCCCCACTGAAAGGTCTTGGTGACTTTTGTGAACAAACTCATGGCGTCTCTCCTTGCGTGCCGGTTACACCTGTTTTGACTCAGGCTTGCCGGCTGTCTGGGCGGCTTGCGGCGCCGCCTTTGAGCCGGGAATGAGGCTGGGTTTGGCGGGATGCCATTCCAATACATCGCCTCTGGTCCGAGGTATTGGAATGACACAGCGGCGCCACGTCAGCTTGACTCCAGTGAAATTGCTTTGCCTGCGCCGGCATTTCGTCGACACAGACAATTTCTTGCAAATTACTTGCGCAAGCCCAGCTTCTGAATCAGAGCGGTGTAGCGCGAAGCGTCTTTGGAGCGCAGATAAGCCAGCAGACTCTTGCGTGAATTGACCATCTTCAGCAGGCCACGGCGACCATGATGGTCCTTCATATTGGCCTTGAAATGCGGCATCAATGCATTGATGCGAGCAGTCAGCAGTGCAACCTGGACTTCGGGCGAGCCGGTGTCATTGGCGCTGCGTGAGTTCGACTTGACGATTTCTGCTTTATTGATATCGGCGACTGACATATTGCGTTCCTTGATGTCGGAAGCCGCCGGGCAACCAGACAAGGTCTGGCAGCACTCAAACGGTTTCCATTGATTTACTTGCGGTCACGAGTGAAACCGACCCGTGCCGTGCCTTGTCAAGCGTTCAGAACCCGCGTCTGACCAGCCTAACTGCCGGATTGTAGCCCATGCCGACTGGCCGCGATCAGAGCGGCCAGCGCGGCTTGACCTGGAAACCACCGCCGGGTGGCAAGGAAGGCGCACCGCGTTGCAAGCGCATCGCTGCGGCCATCGCGATCATGGCGCCGTTGTCCGTGCATAGACTGAGTTCTGGGTAATGAACGCGCACATTGCGCTTGGCGCATGCGCTGTTCAACTGTTCGCGCAGGCAGCGATTGGCGCCGACACCACCGGCCACTACCAGGCGCCTCAAGCCACTGTTCTTCAAGGCCAGCAGCGATTTGCGCACCAGTACATCGACGATCGCTGCCTGCGTCGAAGCCGCTAGGTCGGCGCGCTGTTGCGCTGTGGGTACTTCGCCAAAGCGTCTGACCTGCGTCAGCACCGCTGTTTTCAGACCCGAAAAACTGAAGTCCGGCTTGCCGCTGTGCAACATCGGTCGAGGCAGATCGAATGCAGTCGGGTCACCGCTTTGAGCGAGTTCGGCCAGATGCGGCCCGCCGGGGTAAGGCAGACCCAGCAATTTGGCACTTTTGTCAAAGGCCTCGCCGGCGGCGTCATCGATGGTCTCGCCAAGGATTTGATACTGCCCGACATCCCGAACCAGCATCAACTGCGTATGGCCTCCCGACACCAGCAAGGCTACAAAGGGGAATTCAGGCGGATCATCGGACAGAAAGGGTGACAGCAGATGCCCTTCCAAGTGATGCACCGCGAGCGTCGGTTTATTCAAGGCCGCTGCCATCGCCACCGCGACACCCGCACCGACCAGCAAAGCGCCGGCCAATCCCGGGCCTTGCGTATAGGCGATCACATCGACTTCGGAGATTGCCAGCCCTGACCGACCCAACACCTCGCGCGTCAAGGGCAGGACACGGCGGATATGGTCACGTGACGCCAACTCGGGCACCACGCCTCCATAAGCCTGGTGCATGCTGATCTGGCTGTGCAAGGCCTGGGCCAGCAAACGCGGCAAGGCCGTCCCGGCAAACTCGACCAGGGCAACACCGGTCTCGTCACAGGAGGATTCGATGCCAAGAACCTTCATGCCAATCAATGATTTTCTTTGGCGTGGTTGATTGAATATTTCGGAATTTCGATCGTCACATCCTGCTGACCCAGGATGGCCTGACAGCTGAGCCGCGAGTCGGGCTCCAAGCCCCAGGCTCGATCCAGCATGTCTTCCTCGCCCTCTTCCATCTCGGACAAGGAAGCCATGCCGGCCCGCACGATCACATGGCAAGTCGTGCAGGCGCAGACCATGTCGCAAGCATGTTCGATGGCGATATGGTTATCGAGCAAGGCCTCGCAAATCGAAGTGCCTGCCGGGACCTGCAGCGAAACACCCGCAGGGCAATATTCGGCATGGGGCAGTATCTTGATGAAGGGCATAGTGACCTTTGCTGGATTACAGCTGTTCGATATTTCGGCCCGCCAGGGCTTGGCGGATGCCGCGATTCATGCGTTCGGCAGCGAATGACTCGGTGCCTTTGGCCAGATCCTCAACTGCAGCATTGATCGCATGTGCATCCTCGCCGAGCGCCACCTGCTCCAGCGCTCGCAGCAAGACCGCAATTTCTTGCTGCTCGGCCTGGCTGAGCAGATCGCCGTCAGCCGCCATTGCCGACAGGGTTGCAAGATTCATCCGCTCGGCATCGACCCTCGCTTCACGCAAGGACCGGGCTTGCATATCGCCTTCAGCGCTGGCAAAACCATCTTTCAACATACCGGCGATTTGCTCATCGGACAAGCCGTAACTCGGCTTGACACTGATCGTTGCTTCGACGCCGCTGATCAATTCCTTGGCAAAGACGCTCAGCAAGCCATCGGCGTCGACCTGGAATGTGACGCGGATGCGTGCAGCCCCGGCCACCATCGGCGGAATACCGCGCAACTCGAAACGGGCCAATGACCGGCATTCACTGACCAGTTCGCGTTCGCCCTGCAGCACATGCAAGGCCAGCGCGGTTTGCCCGTCCTTGAAGGTGGTGAAGTCCTGCGCCTTGGCCACTGGAATCGTGGCGTTGCGCTCGATGATCCGTTCGACCAGTCCGCCCATCGTCTCGAGCCCGAGCGACAAAGGAATCACGTCGAGCAACAAAATATCGCTGCCCGGCGCATTGCCGGCGAGCAAATTGGCCTGGATGGCGGCGCCAATCGCGACCACTTCGTCCGGATCGAGATTGGTCAGCACCGGGCGGCCGAACAACTGACCCACCGCGGATTGCACGCAGGGCATGCGGGTCGATCCACCGACCATCACCGTCCCCTGCACTTCGGCCGCAGTGATCTGCGCATCGCGCAATACCCTGCGTACCGCCGCCAGAGTTCTGGCGATCAAGGGCGCAGCCAAGGCCTCGAATTTTTCACGCGTGACATGAACTTTCAAGTCGCCGCATTGCAGACCGGCCGTCAAATCGATACCTTCGGCCGAAGACAAAACCTCCTTGGCAGCACGCGCTGCCACCAGTACCCCGCGCTTGTCATGCGCGCTGTTTGCCACCAGACCGGCTTGCTGCATGACAAAGTCAGCCAGCAACTGATCGAAATCATCGCCACCGAGGGCCGCGTCACCGCCCGTCGCGACGACCTCGAAAACGCCTCGGCTCAGCCGTAACAGCGAGATGTCAAATGTGCCGCCGCCCAGATCGTAGACCGCGTAAAGCCCTTCGCTGGCATTGTCCAGGCCATAAGCAATAGCGGCCGCAGTTGGCTCGTTGATCAGCCGCAGCACGTTGAGGCCAGCCATTTGCGCCGCATCCTTGGTTGCTTGGCGCTGGGCATCGTCAAAATATGCCGGCACCGTGATGACGGCGCCGAAGATGTCATCGGCAAAACTGTCTTCAGCGCGAAAACGCAAGGTCGCGAGGATTTCCGCCGAAATCTCCACAGGTGACTTCAAGCCATCGCGGGTCCTCAGCGAGAGCATGCCTGGCGTGTCCTCGAACCGATAAGGCAGCTTGTCAAGTCGTGCAATGTCGGCCATCGCGCGGCCCATGAAACGCTTGACCGAGACAATGGTGTTCTCGGGATCCTCGGCCTGGGCTTCCAGCGCCAAAGCGCCGATCTGACGCCGACCGCCTTCGAGATAGCGCACTGCCGACGGCAGGATCGCCTTTCCCTGCGCGTCGACCAGGCATTCAGCCACGCCACTGCGCATCGCTGCCACCAACGAATGGGTCGTCCCGAGGTCGATGCCAACCGCTATCCGGCGCTGGTGCGGGTTGGGCGATTGCCCGGGTTCTGAAATCTGCAACAAGGCCATTTCTATTGTCCTAGCGCTTCGAGGCGCCGGTCGATGTTGGAGCGTAGATCGGCACGAAAGCGCGCAATAAACATCAGTGCCCGTACCTGTCCAGCAGCGGCCTTGACGTTACCCTGCTGATCAAGCAAATCTTGTACCTCGTCGAGCAGTTGCACCTCGCGGGTCGCGACTGCAGCATCGATGTCACGCACCTCGGCCAAAGTCTGCGCCTCGTCGAGGTCTTCGCGCCAGGCCATCTGCTCGAGCAGGAAACTCGCTGGCATGCTGGTATTTTCATTCGCCTGCAGCGGCACGCCACGCAATTCACACAGGTAAGCCGCGCGCTTGAGCGGATCGCGAAGGCGCTGATGCGCCTCATTGACCCGCATTGCCCATTGCATCGCCAGACGCTGGGCGCTACCACCCTCAGCCGCAAACCGGTCGGGATGGACCAAGGCCTGCAAGGCCTTCCAACTGGCATCGATGTCGGCGCGCGACTGTGCCTGCCGCTGCGGCAAGCCGAACAGGCTGAAGTCGTCGTCGTCGAGTCGCATGGTTGGGGTGGCCAAACAGATCAGTGAAGGTCCAAGAAAAAAGCGCGGCTGAAAAACCGCGCCCTGCCTCAAAGGACATGAACTTTACACGCGGAACGATTCACCGCACCCGCAGCGGTCCTTCTCGCGCGGGTTGCGAAACTTGAAGCCTTCGTTCAAGCCTTCGCGCTCAAAGTCGAGCTCGGTGCCTTCGAGATAAGGCAGGCTCTTCGGATCGATCAGGATCTTGATGCCATGGCCTTCGAACACCAGATCTTCTGGCGCCACCTCGTCAGCATATTCAAGCTTGTAAGCCAAGCCTGAACAACCGGTCGTCCTGACGCCAAGCCGCACGCCCACGCCATGCCCGCGCTTGGCGATGTAGCGCGTTACATGGCGCGCTGCTGCCTCGGTCAATGTCACTGCCATCGTTGCCTCCCCGCTTACTGCGCAAGCGGTGCCGAATGCTTGGCGCGGTAATCATCCACTGCAGCCTTGATCGCATCTTCGGCCAGGATTGAACAATGGATCTTCACCGGCGGCAAAGCCAGTTCTTCGGCAATGTGTGTGTTCTTGATGTCCAAGGCCTGGTCGAGCGACTTGCCCTTGACCCATTCGGTCACCAGCGAGCTCGAAGCAATCGCCGAACCGCAGCCATAGGTCTTGAACTTGGCGTCCTCGATCAAACCGGTCAAGGGATTGACCTTGATCTGCAGCTTCATCACATCGCCGCAAGCCGGTGCGCCGACCATGCCGGTGCCGACCGTGTCGTCACCCTTCTCGAAGGCACCGACGTTGCGCGGGTTTTCGTAATGGTCAACGACCTTTTCACTGTATGCCATGCTGTTCTCCGATCTTCATGCGTAAACATTGCGCCCGGCATGGGCGCCGGGAATTTCAGTCATCAATGGGCAGCCCATTGGATCGTGCTGATGTCGATGCCGTCCTTGTACATATCCCACAGCGGCGACAAATCGCGCAGCTTGGCAACCCGGTCCTGCAGCGTCGCGATCGCGTAATCGATCTCTTCGACGGTGGTGAAACGACCGATCGTCATGCGCAATGAAGAATGCGCCAACTCGTCGCTACGGCCAAGAGCTCGCAAGACATAGCTGGGCTCCAGGCTGGCCGAAGTACAAGCTGAACCGGAAGAAACCGCCAGCCCCTTGACGCCCATGATCAGCGACTCGCCTTCAACATAGTTGAACGAGATATTCAGGTTATGCGGCACGCGCTGGTCCTGATCCCCGTTGACGAATACCTGTTCGATGCCGGCCAATCCGGCCAGCAGACGCTGCTGCAACATCCGGATGCGCTCGCCCTCGACCGCCATTTCTTCACCGGCAATGCGAAAAGCCGTGCCCATGCCGACGATCTGGTGCGTTGGCAAGGTACCCGAACGCATGCCGCGCTCATGACCGCCGCCATGCATCTGCGCTTCCAAGCGGATGCGCGGCTTGCGACGCACATAGAGCGCGCCAATGCCCTTCGGTCCATAAGTCTTGTGCGAGGACATGCTCATCAGATCGATCGGCAAGGCGGCCATATCGATCGCGATCTTGCCGGTGGCCTGGGCTGCGTCGACATGAAAGATGACGCCGCGCGTACGGCATAGCGCGCCGAGGGTTGGAATGTCCTGAATCACGCCAATCTCGTTGTTCACGAACATGACCGAAGCCAGGATGGTATCGGGGCGCAAGGCGGCTTTGAAAGCCTCGAGGTCGAGCAAACCGTTTTCCTGCACTTCAAGGTAAGTGACCTCAAAGCCCTGGCGCTCCAACTCACGGCAGGTGTCAAGCACGGCCTTGTGCTCGGTTCTGACGGTGACGATATGTTTGCCGCGGGTCTTGTAAAAATGCGCAGCGCCCTTGATCGCCAGGTTGATCGACTCGGTAGCACCGGAGGTCCAGACGATCTCGCGTGGATCGGCATTGATCAGCGCGGCGACTTCCTCGCGTGACTTCTCGACGATCGCTTCGGCCTCCCACCCCCAGGCGTGGCTGCGCGATGCCGGATTGCCGAAATGCTCGCGCAACCAGGGCACCATGGCATCAACCACGCGCGGGTCGACCGGCGTCGTCGCGCCGTAATCAAGATAGATTGGAAAGTGGGGCGTCATGTCCATCAGCTGCTATTGTTGAAAATGAAAAGATTTATTTGGCAAACGCGTTGCCGAAGGCGAAGACTGAATTCGGTGCGGTGATGCGGATGGGCTTGACTACCGGCTCCATCGAAATCGCGCGCCGTATCGGTGAGGCTTCGATCGTCACGCCTTTGGCCAGTTGATCCTCGACCAGTTTACGCAGCGACACCGAACTCAGATACTCGATCATCTTGGCGTTCAGATTGGTCCAGAGTTCATGCGTGATGCAGCGACCTGTGTCCTCACCCATGCAGTTTTCGCGTCCACCGCAACCGGTCGCGTCGAGCGGTTCGTCCACTGCCAGGATGATGTCGGCCACGGTGATCTCGCTCGACTTGCGCCCGAGCGAATAACCACCGCCGGGCCCGCGGGTGCTTTCAACCAGTTCCTGGCGCCGCAACTTGCCGAACAACTGCTCCAGATAGGACAGCGAGATTTGCTGCCGCTGGCTGATCGCAGCCAATGCGACCGGCCCGCCGTTTTCGCGCAAAGCCAGGTCGATCATCGCCGTGACGGCAAAACGGCCTTTGGTGGTGAGACGCATGCAAACTCCTTCTGTCCGGGAAATCATTGGTCAATCAAACTGACTGCACCGCTGGCCTACGGTCAAGCGATTTCTCGTGGGGCAATCGCTTGACGGGTTAACCCTTGGCTAATTCCGACTATTTTACTCAATTATTCCGGTTCATGTTTCGGGCTCGATTCGGCACTGCCGCCCAAGGGGTTTTTGGCATGCCGGTGCTGACAGGAATCGTGATCGTATCGTGTACCACCGCACCAAAAACCTGCTCCCGCAACTGGGCCAACTGGTCCCTGACCCTGGCGGCTTTCTCGAAATCGAGATTGCGCGCATGTTCGAGCATCTGTTTCTCCAGCAACGCCATGCGCTTGCTGAGGTCCTTCTCGGACAGCTGTTCGACTGCAGCAGCCTGCAACAACTTCTGGTCGTCGCGGCCCGATTTTTCCGAGTAGACCCCGTCGATCATGTCCTTGATGCGCTTGGTGACACTGCGCGGCGTGATCCCATTGGCCAGGTTGAAGGCGATCTGCTTGTCGCGGCGGCGCTCGGTTTCGCCGATCGCCTTGCGCATCGATTCAGTGATCCGGTCGGCATAGAGAATCGCCTTGCCCTTGACATTGCGCGCCGCACGGCCGATGGTCTGGATCAGGCTGCGCTCAGAACGCAAGAAGCCCTCCTTGTCAGCGTCAAGAATCGCTACCAGCGATACCTCGGGAATGTCGATGCCTTCGCGGAGCAAATTGATGCCAACGAGCACATCGAAGACGCCCAGGCGCAGATCGCGCAGGATTTCAACCCGCTCGACAGTGTCGACGTCGGAATGCAGATAACGCACCCTGACGCCGTTGTCGCTGAGGTAGTCAGTCAATTGTTCGGCCATGCGCTTGGTCAGCGTGGTGATCAGGACCCGTTCACTCAGTTCGGCGCGGTCACGGATTTCCTGCAGCACATCGTCGACCTGATGGGTCGCTGGCCGTACCTCGACCATCGGATCGACCAGGCCGGTCGGTCGCACGACCTGTTCGACCACCTGGCCGGCATTTTCCTGCTCATAGGCGGCGGGCGTGGCCGAGACAAACACCGCCTGGCGCATCTTGCGTTCGAATTCGGCAAACTTCAAAGGCCGGTTGTCAAGCGCCGAAGGCAGGCGGAATCCATAGTCGACCAGCGTCGTCTTGCGCGCCCGGTCACCGTTGTACATGCCACCGAACTGCCCGATCAGCACATGGCTTTCATCCAGAAACATCAGGGCGTCCGAAGCGAGATAGTCGACCAAGGTCGGCGGCGGCTCGCCGGGTGCCGCGCCTGACAAATGCCGGGTGTAGTTCTCGATGCCTTTGCAATGCCCGACTTCCTGCAGCATTTCCAGGTCGAACCTGGTGCGTTGCTCGATCCGCTGCGCCTCGACCAGTTTGCCATCAGAAACAAATTGCGCGACCCGCTCGCGCAACTCCTGCTTGATGCCGTCCATCGCGGCCAGCACTCTTTCCCGCGGCGTGACGTAATGGCTGCTCGGATACACAGTGAAGCGCGGGATCTTCTGGCGGATCTTTCCGGTCAAGGGGTCAAACAGCTGCAGGGTCTCGACTTCGTCGTCAAACAGTTCGATGCGCAAGGCCAGTTCGGAATGCTCGGCCGGAAAAACGTCGATCGTATCGCCGCGAACCCGGAAAGCGCCGCGGCTGAAATCGACTTCATTGCGTTGGTACTGCATGCGGATCAACTGCGCGATCACGTCGCGCTGGCCCATCTTGTCGCCACTGCGCAGCGTCATCACCATCTGGTGGTAATCGCTTGGATTGCCGATGCCGTAGATCGCCGAGACCGAGGCGACGATGATGACATCGCGTCGCTCCATCAAGCTTTTCGTCGCAGACAGGCGCAACTGTTCGATATGTTCATTGATCGCGCTGTCCTTTTCGATGAACAGATCGCGCTGCGGGACATAAGCCTCGGGTTGGTAATAGTCGTAATAGCTGACGAAATACTCGACCGCGTTGTTCGGAAAAAAGTCGCGGAACTCGCTGTAGAGCTGAGCGGCCAGGGTTTTGTTGGGCGCAAAGATGATCGCCGGACGGCCCATCCGGGCAATCACATTGGCCATCGTGAAGGTCTTGCCGGAGCCGGTCACGCCCAACAGGGTCTGGAAACTCAGGCCATCATTGATGCCTTCAATCAGTTTTTCAATCGCTGCAGGTTGATCTCCGGCGGGCTCGAAAGGCTGAAAAAGCTGGAATGGCGAGCCCTCAAACGAGACAAATCTCCCCGGCAATACTTCGGGTTCAATCGGGTTGTGATCGGTGAGGCTGATGGTTGCTTGCATCGGGTATTCCCTGAAACTTGGCCGCAAGCCGCCTAGAATCCAGACTTGCGCAATCCGACAGGGTAGCGCAGACGCTCAAGCGTGTCGCCGGAACGCGCTGCGATGGGGCGATTGATTGCGCCACCGCAGCTCTTTTTTTCACTCAGGAATCCAGTCATGTCCTTGTTTGCCGATGTCGAAATGGCCCCCCGCGACCCGATCCTGGGTCTGATCGAACAATTCAATGCCGACCCGAATCCTGCCAAGGTCAACCTCGGTGTTGGCGTTTATCAGGACGCCAACGGCAAATTGCCCTTGCTGCGCTGCGTGAAAGAGGCCGAAGCCACCATGCTGACGCCACCGAAACCGCGCGGCTATCTGCCGATCGACGGCATCGCGGCCTATGACAGCGCGGTGCAGAGTCTGGTTTTCGGCGCCAACAGCGCGGTCCTGCAGGCCCGCCGTGTCGCCACGGTCCAGGCCATCGGGGGCACCGGTGGATTGAAGGTCGGCGCCGATTTCCTGCAGCGTCTGAACCCGGCGGCCGAGGTACTGATCTCTGACCCGAGTTGGGAAAACCACCGCGCGCTGTTCAGCAACGCCGGCTTCAAGGTCAACAGCTATCCCTATTACGACGCGACCCAACTCGGCATCGATTTCGAAGCCATGCTGGCCTGTTTGAACGCTGCGACGGCAGGCACAGTGGTCGTTCTGCATGCCTGTTGCCACAACCCGACCGGTTACGACTTGACTCCGCCAGAGTGGGATCAGGTCGTCGCTACGGTCAAAGCGCGGGGGCTGGTGGCCTTCCTAGACATGGCTTACCAGGGTTTCGGCATCGGTCTGGCCGAGGATGGTGCGGTGGTGCAACAGTTTCTGGACGCCGGGCTTGATTTCTTCGTCGCAACCAGTTTCTCGAAAAGCTTCTCGCTTTACGGCGAACGCGTCGGCGCTTTGAGCGTTGTCTGCGCTTCGGCGGAAGAAACCAGCCGGGTGCTGAGCCAGTTGAAGATCGTCATCCGCACCAATTACTCGAATCCGCCGATCCATGGCGCCCAGGTTGTCGCTACCATTCTGTCGACGCCAGCCCTGCGTGCGCTCTGGGAAGAGGAACTGGGCAGCATGCGTTTGCGCATCCGGGCCATGCGCAAGGCCCTGGTGACGGCCTTGCAGGCTGCAGGGGTGACCCAGGACTTGAGTTTCGTCAACCGTCAGAAGGGTATGTTCAGCTATTCCGGGCTTTCGACCGCTCAGATGCTGCGTCTGCGCAGCGAATTCGGCATCTACGGCCTCGATTCGGGTCGAATTTGTGTGGCGGCGTTGAACGAAAAGAACCTGCCTGCCGTAGCGAAGGCGATGGCCGAAGTGATGCGTGACTGATTGTCTCGAAAGCGAAACCGGCAAGCCAGTTGCAGAACAAGTCACAATTGTTTACATCTTTGCCCCCGCTTCAAGCTAAAATGGTGCACTGCACAATAAATGATTGATCCCTGGCGCTCTTGCCAGCTTCGACAAGTTCAGATCCCGAGGCCAATCCATGCTGTATCAACTTTTTGAAACCCAGCGCGCCCTGATGAGCCCGTTCGCGGAGTTTGCGAGTGCTTCTGGCAGGCTTTACAGCCACCCCTTGTCGCCGTTTTCGCAGACCCCGCTGTCGCAGCGCGTCTCGGCCGGACTGGACTTGATGCATCGCTTGGCCAAGGACTATGAAAAGCCGGAGTTTGGTATCCGTGGCGTCGAGGTTGACGGGATAGAGGTCGCGATCCAGGAATTGGTGCCATTGACCAAGCCTTTTTGCCGCCTGCTTCGTTTCAAGCGTTACACCGATGACCTGACCGTACTTGCCAAGATGAAGGACCAGCCGACTGTGCTGGTCGTCGCACCCTTGTCGGGCCACCACAGCACCTTGCTGCGCGATACGGTTCGCCAGTTGTTGAAGGATCACAAGGTCTTCATCACCGACTGGACCGATGCGCGCATGGTACCGCTTGCAGCCGGCGCATTCAGCCTCGACGATTACATCGCCTATGTGCAGGAATTCATCCGCTTGCTGGGACCTGAATGCCATGTGATTTCAGTTTGCCAGCCGACTGTGCCGGTGCTGGCGGCCATATCGCTGATGGCCAGCAACGGTGAACAGACGCCGCGCAGCATGACGATGATGGGCGGGCCGATCGACGCACGCCTGACGCCAACATCGGTGAACAATCTGGCCACGACCAAGCCGTACAGTTGGTTCGAAAACAACGTGATCTACCGCGTGCCAACCAACTTCGCTGGCGCTGGTCGGGCGGTCTACCCGGGCTTCTTGCAGCACACCGGTTTTGTGGCCATGAATCCGGATCGCCATGCGACCTCGCATTACGACTATTTTCTCGACCTGATGCGCGGTGATGACGATGGCGCGGAAGCCCATCGCCAGTTCTATGACGAATACAACGCCGTGCTCGACATGCCGGCCGAGTATTACCTCGACACGATCAAGACCGTGTTCCAGGATTTCGCCCTGGTCAACGGTACCTGGGAAGTGCAGGGTCAACTGGTGCGGCCGCAGGACATCCGCGGCACGGCGCTTTTGACCGTTGAAGGCGAACTCGATGACATTTCTGGCGCCGGCCAGACTCGCGCAGCCCATGGCCTGTGTTCGGGCATCGAGGCCGAGCATCGCTACCATTACGACGCCATCGGCGCTGGCCATTACGGCATCTTTGCCGGCCGACGTTGGCGCGACCATGTTTATCCGGAAGTGCAAGGCTTCATCGCCAAGTACGACCGGCCAAGCGCTGCGGCACCAGCCACCGCCAAGAAACGCGCTTGACCCAGCAATTGCCAACGCTGGAGCTCGCTGCGCAAGTCTCGCGCATCGAAGCGGCGCTGCCGCAAACGCAGTGCACACGCTGCGGCTATCTTGATTGCCGGGCCTATGCCGAAGCAGTGGCGATCGGGGTGGCAGGCATCAACCAATGCCCGCCTGGCGGTGCCCAATGCATCGCCAGGTTGGCCGCCATCACTGGCCGACCCGCCCTGCCCCTGGACCCTGTGCATGGCATAGAAGGCCCGCGACTGCTGGCGGTGATCGACGAAGCCTGGTGCATAGGCTGCACGCTTTGCATCACCGCCTGCCCGGTCGACTGCATCGTCGGCGCGCCCAAGCAGATGCATCTGGTCGTCGCCGAGCAATGTACCGGCTGTGAGCTCTGTCTGACGGCCTGTCCGGTCGACTGCATTTCGCTGGTCAATGTCAGCAGCAATGCCAGTGGTTGGGCCGCCTGGAGCGAAGCCGCTGCAGATACGGCGGCTGATCGCTATCAATTCCATCAGCAACGCCAACTGCGCGACAAGCAGGACAACGATGCCCGCTTGTTCGCACTGGCGCAGGCCAAACTGGTCAATCTGGCCGCAGCCTCAAGCATCACTGAACCGGCAGAACTGGATCGCAAGCACAGCATGATCGCGGCGGCGATCGCCAGGGCTCGCGCCAAGCAATAGCTCAGGCCGCCGGCCAGTCCGCGCAGCGCCCCGCTTCGACAGCGCATTCCGCCAGCAACTCGCCAGCTTCACTGCCGAGCCAGAAAGCCCGCTCCTGCAAGCGCGCTGCCCGGATGCCATCGGGGCGATGGGTGGCACGCCCCGCGCCCGGATGCGCCATCAACAAGCCGCCGTCAGGCAACGAATGCAACCAGCCCTTGACCAACTTGGCCATCACAGCGCCAGACTCGAAGTCATAGACACCGGCAAAGTCAGCGTTCATACGCAATTGCTGCCGCGCTGCAGCCCGCCGCAGCGCAGCGCCGCCAAGCCCGGCGATCAGCGCCGCTTTGGGTCCGCGCCAATGCTGACTCCGGGTAGATCGCAAGGCACAAGCGCTGCCATAGCGCCGGCTAATCTCACCCAGCACGGCGTCGCGCAACACCGGCAATTGATGCACATGCTGATGTCCGTCGAGATAGTCAGGTGCACGCTGCATCCCCGTCTCGAAAGCATCAAGCTGCTCGGCGACCCAGCGGTCGGCCTGCGCCTGATCAAGCTGGCCCAGGTAGGCCGCGGCGATCCAGCCTTGAAGGCTGCGACCCCTTGAATAATCGGCGAATTCGTTGACATCGAAGTGCAGGCCGATGTCGGCGATCCCGGTGCGTTCGCGCAGCGCGGCCGCAGCTGCCGGCCAGCCAGGCGCCAGCACCATGCAACTGGTCGCGCTGATTCGCTCGGCGTCGATGCACTCGATGATGGCGCGGCTGACCCCGGCGTCGAAAGCGTAATCATCAGCGCAGATCTGGATGCGTTTCATGGCGGACTCGATCGAAAAGCCCAATGGCGGCTAAGGATCCACGTCATTGCCGCGACCGCCAGCAGCACCAACAGCAGCGCAAGCCGATATTCAAGGCCCGCAGCCAGCAGCAAACCATAGAGCAGCTCATTGCAGGCAAAACCGAGCAAGGCGACGATGGCGAACCTGGGCAGGGCCGCGCCTGCCTTTGCCTGGCTGGAAGCAAAACTGAAACGGTGATGACCCACGAAACTGACGCCAAACGCGAGGACAAATCCCGCCACATTGGCCGCCAGCGCTGCCATTTGCCAGTGCGACACCAGCAACCAGACGACGCAGAAATGCAGCAAGGCTGCGCTGGCGCCGACCAGACCGAAATAGAACAAGGATTTCAATCCAGCCCTACAACCGGCGCAGTCAAATCCTGCACCAGATAGAGCGGGCGCTGCTTGACCTCATCGAAAACCCGACCGAGGTATTCAGCAATGATGCCCAGACAGAGCAGTTGCACGCCAGCCAGAAAGGTGACCGAAGCTGCCAAAGTCGCAAAACCCGAGATCGGATTACCCAGAAAAACCTTTTCCGAGACAATCCAAAGGCCAAAAGCTATTGATCCAAGAGAGACCAGCAGCCCCAGCACCGACACCAGCCTCAGTGGCACCTTGCTGAACGCAGTCAGGCCGGTAAATGCCAGGGCCAGCAAATGGGTAAATGTAAAATTTGTTTCGCCATGGGCTCTTGCGTCAGGCACGAATTCGATCGCCTTGGATCGAAACCCGACCCAGGCAAAAAGCCCTTTCATATAACGTGCCCTCTCGGGCAGACTGCGTAGGGCCAGCACCACGCGCCGATCGAGCAGCCTGAAGTCGCCGGCATCGGTTGGCAGTTCGAAGCGAGATCCTCGCTGCATCAACCAGTAGAAGAAACTTGTGTAGCCGCGTCGGGCCATCGACTGCGATTGGCGCCGCCCGGTCTGCACCGCATAGACCACATCAAAGCCTTCGCGCCATACCGGCAACATCGCCAGCGCCGTGTCAATCGGATGCTGGCCATCCGAGTCCATCGTGATCACCACATCGCCTGCGGCAATATCGAGCCCGGCGCTGAGCGCTGCTTCCTTGCCAAAATTGCGCGACAAGCGCAGCAAGCGCAGCGGCAAGCCCTGCTGAATCAGTCCATGGCAGAGCAAGGCCGTGTCGTCCTGGCTGCCGTCATCGACGACCAGCAATTCGATGCTTTGGCCGCCTGCGGTCAGGCGGCGGGTCAATTCAGGCAGCAAATCGGCCAGATTACGCGCCTCGTTGAAGGCTGGCAGCACCACCGTGATCAGGGCCGGAAGCGGCCGAAGTTGATCTGTGGCGAGAAGACTGTTCGATGACATATTCATTGCCCCGGTTTGGCGACAACTTCGTCGCGCAGCAAGCATTGTTCACGGTTGCAGGCTAGCGCCGCAGTCGGCAACGATGATTTATCCAAGCGGGCAACGACTTTGAAAGCCGGTGCGCCAGGACTGCCCGGCATGCCGGCATAGAGCCGGCCGCCCGTGTAAAAGTAAGCCGAATAAGCCGGCTTGGCCGTATAGACCAGGCGACAGTCCTGGCCGCCGCAGGCTTGCTGATAGGCCTGGATCAGCGGCAGATCTGAATGTCCGGCCCCAACCTGCGGCGCTTTGAAGAAGAATACCCAGCCATACACCAGCAGCAAGACCATTGCCAGCCCCCAGGACCTGACCCGCGCCAAGCTGGCGGCAGGCAAGATGCACACGGCCAGGATGGCCAGTCCCGGCAAGGCGGTCAGTGCATAGGTCCAGATGATATTTCTCGCTGCAGTAAACAGCAGCAAGGGTGCCAGGGTGATGCACAGCGCATAGCAGGCCAGTTCATTGCCGCCCACCTCGCGGTACTGGGCGCTCAGGGCTCCTGCACCCTGTTTGAAACGCAACCAGGGCGCGCGCAGCAGCAACAGCATCGCCGGCAAACCCGCCAACATGGTGTAGGGCCATATGATGCCGAACGGTTGGGCATGGGCGAAGCCGTAGCGGTCGCCCTGCCAACCTGGCTGCAAGAAACGCATCACATGCTCGCCGAGGACGAAATAGCTGATGAAACCCGGCGTCTTCATTTCGGCCACCCAATACCAGGGTATCGACACAGTCAGGCAGATCAGCCAAACCCAGCGGTCGCGCAGCAGCGCCATGACAACCGGCCAATGGTGACGCCAACCGGCATGCAGCAGGATCGGCAGCAACGAAAGCACCGCAGCCGCCGGCCCTTTGGTCAGCAGCGCCAGCCCCATGCCGAAGGCCAGCCAGCGGGCAAGTCGGCGGCGCTCGGCGCCGGCCGAGTTCAGGACCCGCCACCAAGCCGCCTGCACCAACATCACGCAAGCGATCAAGGTCGCGTCGGTCATCACCGCGCCAGCACTGATGAAAAATAGCGGGCTCAAGGCCAGGACTGAAAGCACCGCCCAGATCTGCAGTCGCGGCAGCGTACCGGCCAGCATCCAGGCGAGCGCGGCCAAGGCCGCTGCGCTCCAGCCTACAGCCGGCAGACGCGCTGCCCACTCACTGACACCGAAAATCTGCATCGACAGCGCCTGACTCCAGGTCGACAGCGGCGGCTTGGCCCAGAACAACTCGGTCGGCGTGATATGCGGGCTGATCCAGTCGCCCAACTGCAGCATCAGGCGGGCGATCTCGGCATAGCGCGCCTCGGTATGGTCAGTCAGCGGCGTTGCGGCCAGGCTCAGAAGGCGCAGCAGCAAGGCCAGCGCCAGCACATAGATCCAGGGCCTGGCGGCTGACTTGGCCGCTTGTTTCAATTCACTCATGGGCTGAAGTATCGGCGGGATTGCCAAAGGCCCCGGTCAGACCGGTGACAATCGCCATTCATGAACAAGCAACAAATTCTTGGCTTCTTTAAAACCCTGCGCGCGGCCAACCCGTCGCCACAGACCGAGCTCGAATATGCCAGCGTCTTCGAGTTGCTGGCGGCGGTATTGCTGTCGGCTCAGGCCACCGACGTCAGTGTCAACAAAGCGACCCGGCGCTTGTTCTTGCTGGCCGCTACGCCGCAGCAGATGCTGGCCCTCGGTGAAGAAGGCCTGAGCGAGCAGATCCGCACGATCGGCCTGTTCCGCAGCAAGGCGCGGCATTTGATCGCCACCTGCGGCCTGCTGATCGAAAGGCATGGCGGGCAGGTGCCGCGCTCACGCGAGGCACTCGAGGCCTTGCCTGGCGTGGGCCGCAAGACTGCCAATGTGGTGCTCAACTGCGCTTTCGGCGAACCGACGATGGCCGTCGACACCCACCTCTTCCGGGTCGGCAACCGCACCGGATTGGCGTCGGGAAAGACTCCCCTGGCCGTCGAAATGGCGCTGCTCAAGCGCATACCGGCGGAATTTCTCGTCGACGCCCATCACTGGTTGATTCTGCATGGGCGCTATGTCTGCAAGGCGCGGCAGCCGCTCTGCGCCCAGTGCAAAGTGGCCGAATTCTGTGATCACGGGCGCCGCCTACAATCAAAGATTGCCTAAAGAGCCCGCCATGCCTAGCCTAGCCGACTTGATCGACCGCGTAGAGCGTCTGCTGCTGCGCCATGATGAACTGAAACGAACCAATGCGCTGCTGCAAGAGCAGGTGCAAAGCCTTGGGCATGAACGAGACAATCTGCGCTCACGCCTGAATGCTGCCCGCGCCCGCATCGACGCCTTGCTGCTGCGCCTGCCGGCTGCGGGCGAACCCGGAAAGAATCCACCATGAAGCAAATGGAAGTGACCATCCTGGGTCAGAGCTATCTGCTCGGTTGTCCTGATGGCGGCGAAGCCGCGCTGACTCAGGCAGTCGGCCAGGTCGATCGCGAAATGAGCGCGATCCGCGATGCCGGAAAGATCAAGGCCCGCGAGAGAATCGCCGTCCTGGCGGCCTTGAACCTGGCCTATCAACTGGCAGCCCCTGCGCAAAAACCAGCCGCCGACCTGAGCTTGCAGAGCAGCAAGTTGCCGGAACTGGACGGACTGATACGCCGGCTCGACGAAGCCCTTGGCCACGACGGCCAATTGCTCTGATCAACCCGATTGCGCCTGAGCAAGCTTAGAATCAACCCCGTCCACTGCAGTCGCGTGAGTTTTATATTTCCTTGAACCAATGCTCTATGAGCAAGGGCTTGGAATATCGCCAAGTTGGTGTGAGCATCTCGCGTCAGATGAACCCGAAGCCTGTGCTGACCTCGCCCACCTGAACCCCCGGTTCAGGAATGCGACTCACGGTCTGCGGTGGACACCCTTCTCGATCCGCTCGAGCGCCTGTCGACCTTGTCAGTCAGCAAGTCTGATTGGCCGCTTACCAATGCTGGAGCCGCCTTGAGTTTTGATCCCTTCCTGATTCTTGAATTACTGACCTTGGGCGTGGTCGCGGGCTTCCTGGCAGGTTTGCTGGGGATCGGTGGCGGCATGATGATGGTGCCATTTCTAACGCTGATCATGTCGCACCGGGGCGTCGACGCCGGGATGGCGGTGAAGATGGCCATCGCCACGGCGATGGCCAGCATCATGTTCACCTCCCTGTCCAGTTTGCGCGCTCATCACAAGCGCGGCGCGGTGCGCTGGGATCTGGTGCGGGGCATGGCACCGGGCCTGATAGTCGGTGGCCTGCTTTCCGGCGCAGGGATATTTTCCATCATCAAGGGCAATTCGCTGGCCTACATCTTTGCCGGTTTTGTTGGCTTTTCTGCCGTTCAGATGCTGCGCAACAAGAAGCCTAAACCGGGCCGGGAGATGCCTGGCGCGGCGGGACAGGTCAGCGCCGGGGTCGGCATCGGCATGTTGTCGGGACTGGTCGGTGCCGGCGGCGCATTCATGTCGGTGCCCTTCATGACCCGGGGCAATGTCACGATGCACAGTGCCGTCGCGACCAGCGCGGCAATCGGTTTTCCGGTCGCGCTGGCCAACACCTTGGGCTATGTCATCGGCGGCTGGTCCTTGCCTGCGACCGTGCCCTATGCCTACGGTTTTCTCTATCTGCCGGCCTTGCTGGTCATCTCTTCGACCAGCGTGCTGATGGCACCGATCGGCGCACGTACAGCCCATGCGATGGACGTTTCCCAACTAAAACGGGCCTTTGCCTGCCTGCTGTTCTTGATCGCTGGCTATATGCTTTACAAAGGCTTGACCGCCTGATCGCCGTGCAAGCAGTGACCACGACCCCGCCGACACATCACGCTAGCGATCTCAGCGCGATGCAGCATGCCCTGGCATTGGCCGGTCTTGCGATCGGCTTGTCCGACCCCAACCCGAGAGTCGGCTGCGTCATCGTGGCAGCGGACGGCGCAGTCATCGGCACCGGCCATACCCAGGCCAGCGGCCAGGCCCATGCCGAGGTGATGGCCTTGCAGGACGCTCGAAGGCGCGGCGCTTCGCTGCGAGGTGCCACCGCCTACGTGACGCTGGAGCCTTGTTCCCATCATGGCCGCACGCCGCCCTGCTGCGACGCCCTGATTGCAGGCGGCCTGCTGCGCGTTGTCGCCGCAATCGCCGACCCCAATCCCCTGGTCAGTGGCGCCGGCATGGCCAGAATTCAAGCCGCCGGCATCATCGCCGAGACCGGTATGCTGGCTGAAGAAGCCGAACAATTGAATATCGGATTTTTCTCGCGCATGCAGCGCGGCCGGCCTTTCTTGCGTCTGAAGATTGCCGCTTCGCTGGACGGTAAAACCGCTCTGCCCAACGGCACCAGCCAATGGATCACCGGCCAAGCTGCCAGGCGCGATGGGCATGGCTGGCGCAAACGCGCCGGCGCCATCATGACCGGCATCGGTACCTTGCGCGACGACAACCCCAGACTTGACGTGCGCTTGGTCGAGACAGCGCTGCAACCGCTGCGCGTGGTCATTGACTCGAACCTTGAAACCTCCCGCGCCGCGCGCCTGCTGGCGCCTCCAGGCGGGACGCTGATTTATTGCGCGGTCGAGCCCGAGGGCGCCAAAGCCGCAGCTTTGCGGGGCTTTGGCGCAGAACTTTGTTGCCTGCCCGGCTTGCAGGGCAAGGTCGATCTGGCTGCGGTGCTGGCTGATCTGGGCCGGCGCGGCATCAATGAATTGCATGTCGAGGCCGGCCACAAGCTCAATGGTTCGCTGCTGCGCGAAGGTCTGGTCGACGAGTTGCTGGTCTATCTGGCCCCGAAACTGCTCGGCCTGGGTCGCGAGATGGCCGCGTTCGGTCCGCTGGACTCCTTGCAGAACGCGCTGCAATGGCAATGGCTTGACAGCCAGTTGATCGGCGAGGACCTGCGTTTGCGTTTGCGTCCTCGCTGAGTTTGCATTCAAAGGGCTGCTGCGGCGCCCACTTACAATCCAAGCTATGCCCATATCCCCTGTATCCGAGCTGGTTGCCGAACTGGCGGCCGGTCGCATGGTTATTCTGGTCGACGAAGAAGATCGCGAAAACGAAGGCGACCTTGTCATGGCGGCCGACCATGTGACCCCTGAAGCAATCAATTTCATGGCCAGATTCGGCCGCGGCCTGATTTGTCTGACCTTGACGCGCGAACGCTGCGAGCGGCTGCAATTGCCACCGATGGCGAGCCGCAATGGCACCAAACATGGCACCGCTTTCACCGTCTCGATCGAGGCCGCTACCGGCGTGACCACCGGAATTTCAGCCGCCGACCGGGCCCGCACCGTGCAGGCTGCGGTGGCTCGCCATGCAATCGCGCGCGACCTGGTGCAGCCCGGACATATTTTTCCCTTGCAAGCGCAGGAAGGCGGGGTGCTGATGCGCGCCGGCCATACTGAAGCCGGTTGCGATTTCGCCCGCATGGCCGGGCTCGAGCCAGCGGCGGTGATCTGCGAAATCATGAATGACGACGGCACGATGGCCAGGCTGCCTGACCTGGTGCTGTTCGCCAAGGAGCATGGTCTGAAGATCGGCACGATTGCCGATCTGATCGAGCATCGCAGCCGCAATGAGTCGCTGATCAAGCGCGAGGCACAGCGCAAGTTGCAGACCGCCCAAGGCGAGTTCGATTGCACTGTTTTCAGCGATCGAACCGGCGCCATTCACATGGCTTTGACCCATGGTCATTGGGCTGACAGCGATGAGGTACTGGTGCGGGTGCACGAGCCCTTGTCGGTGCTGGACCTGCTCGACAGCGGATCCGGCGGACATTCCTGGCCCCTGCCTGCAGCCTTGGCCGAAATCAAGAAAGCGCCGCAAGGCGTGGCAGTGCTGCTCAATTGCAGTGACGATGCCGGCACATTGCTGAGCCGTTTGCAAACCGTTCCGGTGCAGCCGCCACCTGAAGTCCAGCCGCGCATGATGGACCTACGTACTTACGGCGTCGGCGCGCAGATCCTGCGCGAACTCGGCGTGCACCGGATGCGACTTCTGGGCAGTCCGCGCCGCATGCCAAGCATGACCGGCTATGGACTCGACGTCACCGGCTTCAAATCACCCGACCACAAGAACTGAGGACTGCGATGCAAGGATCCAAGCAGGGGCAAGCTCCGCAAGCCTCATTGAATGGCCAAGACCTGCGCATCGGCATCGTGCAAGCGCGCTTCAACCCTGACATCACCTGCCGCCTGGCCGATGCCTGCCAGGCCGAGTTGCAGAGGCTAGGCGTGGCTGAAAAACATATCCGTCTGGTGACCGTGCCCGGCGCATTGGAAGTTGCGCTGGCATTGAATGCCTTGGCCGAGAGCGAAGACTATGACGCCCTGGTCGCGCTGGGCTGCATCATCCGCGGCGAAACTTATCACTTCGAGTTGGTCGCCAACGAAAGCGGCGCGGCTGTCACGCGCCTGTCGCTGGACCATCAAATACCGATCGCCAACGCCATCCTGACGGTGGAAAACGAAGCTCAGGCCTGGGCACGCGCCGAGGACAAAGGTCGCGACGCAGCCCGCGTGGCGGTCGAGATGGCCAATTTAATGGAAGAACTGCAGTGATCACCAATGACAGCGTCACCACTCCGATAACCGCGAAAGCACTGCGTGCGCAACCGAAATCAGCCCGCCGTCGCTCGCGCGAAAGCGCCTTGCAAGGTCTTTATCAATGGCTGATTACCGGTGACGATGTCGCCACCATCGACGCCCACATGCAGGAGCAAGAAGGCTTCAACAAGGTCGACCGCGCTCATTACGTCGCCTTGCTGAGCGGCTGCATCATGGAAGCTGCCGATCTCGACAGCATGTTGTCGCGTCATGTCGACCGCAAGACCACCGAGTTGTCGCCGATCGAACATGGTGTGCTGATGATTGGCGCCTACGAGTTGAAGCATTGCGTCGACATCCCGTACCGGGTGGTGATCAATGAAGCGGTCGAGTTGGCCAAGTCATTTGGCGGCACTGACGGGCATAAATATGTCAATGGCGTGCTCGACCGCACCGCTGGCGACCTGAGGCCGCTGGAGGTGGCTGCGCGCAATTCGGCTAAAAAATCAGCCCGATGAAGCTGGCCGGCCGGCTCGACCAGATCGAACCCTTCTACGTCATGGAATGCGCCAAGGCTGCGGCTGAAATGGCGCGCAGTCCGGTTTGCGACCCGGCCCTTGGTGGCCGGCGCATGCTCTACCTGAACATCGGTGAGCCCGACTTTGTCGCACCCACCGCAGTTCAGCAAGCAGCGCGCGATTGCATCGACGCCGGCCGCACCCAGTATCTGCCCGCCACCGGCTTGCCCGCACTGCGCCGGGCAGTCTCGGGCTGGTACCGGCAACGTTTCGATCTGAACATCGCCGCTGAACGCATCGTCATCACCGCCGGCGCATCGGCAGCGCTGCAACTCGCCTGCCTGGCCTTGTTCGAGCGCGGCGACGAGGTGCTGATGCCTGACCCCTGCTATCCCTGCAACCGGCATTTTGTCGCTGCCACCGATGCGCTGGCCGTGCTACTGCCGGCCGGGCCTGAGCAGCGCTTCCAGCCCGGCAGCGCCCAGGTCTGTGCCGCCTGGAATCCAGCCACACGCGGCGTGCTGCTGGCTTCGCCCAGCAACCCGACCGGCACTTCGATCGCGCCGCAGGAAATGCAGGCCATCGTCGAAGCAGTGCGCGCGCGCGGCGGCGTCACCATCGTCGATGAAATCTATCTTGGTCTCAGCTATGACGCCCGGTTCGAGCGCAGCGCGCTGGAGTTTGGCGACGATGTGATTTCGGTGAACAGTTTTTCCAAATATTTCGGCATGACCGGTTGGCGCCTCGGCTGGCTGGTGCTGCCTCCGGAACTGGTGGCCCCGGTCGAGAAACTGACCCAGAACCTGTTCATCTGCGCCTCGAGCATCGCCCAATATGCGGCACTGGCCTGCTTTGAGCCCGCTTCGATTGCCGAATACGAACGGCGCAGACAGGCCTTCCGCGAGCGTCGTGATTACATCGTTCCGGCCTTGCAGGCATTGGGATTGAAAGTGCCGGTCATACCGGACGGAGCTTTTTATGTCTGGATCGACTGCTCGGACTTCAGCTCTGACAGCTGGAAATTCGCCTTCGACCTGATGCAGAGCAGCCAGTTGGCGCTGACGCCAGGACGAGATTTCGGCCGCGCAGGCAGCCAACGTTGGCTACGGCTTTCCTTCGCCAGCAGCATGGACGATCTGCAGGAAGCCGTGCGCCGATTGGCGGTTGCCCTGCACCGATGATGGCTGCCTTCACCCATCAGTTGCGCGTCTACTGGGAGGACACCGATGCCGGCGGCGTAGTGTTCTATGCCAACTATCTGAAGTTCTTCGAGCGCGCACGCACCGAATGGCTGCGCAGCCTGGGCTTCGAACAGCAGTCGATGCGCAGGCAGGACGGGGTGATGTTCATCGTCAGCCACACCGATGTACGCTACCTCAAACCGGCAAGGCTTGACGACTTGCTGCAGATCAGCGTCGAGCCGCGCGACATCGGCAGGGCCAGCATGGACTTGTTCCAACAGGCGCGCTGCGGCGAGCGCTTATTGGCCGAAGGACAGATCCGCATCGGCTGCGTGCAAAGCAGCAGCCAACTCGATTTCAAACCCAGCCGTATTCCGGCTGCCTTGATGGCAGCCCTACAAGCGAAACAGCCATGAACCAAGACCTTTCCATCGTCGCGCTGATCCTGCATGCCAGCCTGCCTGTACAAATGGTGATCGCCTGCCTGCTGACAGTCTCGCTGGCGAGTTGGAGCGTGATTTTCAGCAAGCTGGTTTCGATCTCGCGCATCAAGAGCGGCAATGAAGCTTTCGAGCAGGAGTTCTGGTCGGGCAAGAACCTCAACGAACTGTATGGCAGTGTGTCAAGGCGCGAAAACGGCGCACCGCTGGAGCGCATTTTCGTTTCCGGCATGCGTGAATTTCTGAAGCTGCGCGAACGACGCGTCACCGAATCGGGTGCCCTGCTTGACGGAGCGCGCCGGGCCATGCGGGCCAGCTTTCAGCGCGAAATGGACGTGATGGAAAGTCAGTTGTCCTTCCTCGCCTCGGTCGGCTCGGTCTCACCCTATGTCGGTCTGTTCGGCACCATCTGGGGCATCATGCATGCCTTTGTCGGCCTGTCCAATTTGCAGCAGGTCACGCTCGCCACCGTCGCCCCGGGCATCGCAGAGGCCCTGGTCGCCACCGCCATCGGCCTGTTTGCCGCTATCCCTGCAGTGCTGGCCTACAACCGCTTCGCACGCCAGATCGACCGCAGTGCGATCACTCTGGAGTCCTTCATCGAAGAGTTCTCCAACATCCTGCAGCGCAGCGCAACGGTCTGAGTCATGGCGGCCATCAGCAACCGCGGCGCACGCCGCCGCCGCACGATCAACGAGATCAATATGGTGCCCTTCATCGACGTGATGTTGGTGCTGTTGATCATCTTCATGATCAGTGCGCCCTTGATCACCACGGGCATCGTCGACCTGCCCAGCGTCGGCAAGAGCCGCGCCCAACCTGAGCATGTGATCAATGTGATCGTCGGTGCGGATGAAAAAATCAAGCTGAAATTCGACAAGGAAGAGCCCGTGCCACTGCCGCTGAGCCGGCTGGCCGAACAGGTCAGGCTAGCGCAGACTGGCGAAGCGACGACGCCGGTCATCATCTCGGCCGACCGCAGCGTCAAATACGAGGCGGTGGTCAAGGTGATGGATTCTTTGCAGTCGGCCGGTATACAGCGGGTCGGCCTGGCGGTACGCAATGGCGCGGCTGCCGACAACTGACGACCAGGCGAATTCCGAACAGCGATGACTGTGAACTCCCTTCGTGATGCCGGGCCCTTGTTGCCGCCAAATGCGCCGGGAATGGCTCGTGGCCTGTTGTTTGCGATTGCGGCCCATGGCTTGCTGCTGGCAGCATTGAGCGCCGGAGTCAGTTGGCGCACCGATCCATTGCCCGCGTTCGAGGCTGAGTTATGGTCTGCTGTGCCGCAGGCCGCGGCGCCGCGCGAAGAGCTGCCGCCACCCGCACCACCCAAAGCCGAACCATCGCCCTTGCCCAAGCCGGTTCCGGTTGAAGACCAGCAGGCCTTGCGCGATGCCGACATCGCGATCGCCAAGGCGCGTGATGAAAAAAAGCGCGAGACCTTGCGCTTGGCAGAACTTGAAGCTGCGCGCAAGAAAGCCGCACTGAAGGAACAGGCCGCCGAGCGCGAAAAGCAGGCCAAGATCAAGCAGGACAAGCTTGAGGCCAAGCTCAAACAAGAAAAGCAGGACAAACTGGCCAAGGAAGCCGAGGCCAAGCTGCAGGCCAAGGCCGACGCCAAGATAGCCGCGCAGCGCCAGGACAATCTGCGCCGCATCCAGGGCATGGCCGGTGCGAGTGGCGGCGCCAATGCGACCGGCAATGCGCTGCAGAGCTCAGGACCCAGCGCAAGCTATGGCGGGCGAATCAAGGCCCGCATCCGCCCCAATATCATCTACACCGACAGCGGCAGCGGCAACCCGGTGGCCGAAGTCGAAGTGCGCACAGCCCCCGACGGCACCATCATCTCGCGCAAGCTGCTCAAGCCCAGCGGCGATGCCGAATGGGACAAAGCCGTGCTGCGTGCGATCGACAAGACCGACTTGCTGCCGCGCGATGTCGATGGCCGCGTGCCAGCGCTGCTGGTGATCAGCTTCAAGCCCCAGGAATAACCCGGGTTGCGCCCTGCAGCCAGCCCTCGCGCAGCGCGGCTTGCAGCCAGGCCGAAAAATCAAATCCAACATCGGCAACGAAAGCCTGCTGCAGCGCCACTTCAAGCGTCCGGCCATCGATCAGCGCTTGCAGCCACTGCGAATCGCCTTGACTCAGCCGCTGCCCTTTGGCAAGCCAGCGCTGACGCCAAAGCAGGACCGGAATGACGGCTTGTGAAGATTCGTCTGCGACCTCGCCCGCCCAAATCGACCAGGCCTCGGCCTGTACCTGCAGCAGACTCAAGCCCGCGGGCAACTGCAAGCGCAGTTGTGCCGGATCCTGACTTGCCAGCAAGTCGAGCGACCCAGGGTCAAAAGCCAGGTCAGCCGCGCGCTCAGCCAGATGTGCCGCCCATTCAAGTCTTGCCAGATCGCAGAGCCAGCCCTCCATTTCATCCTGCGCTGCCAGAAACCCGGACAGCAATTTGCCCCAACCGCCCAGATCAGCTTGCTGCGGCGGATGACGGCGCCAGAATGCCCAGGCCATGGCCCGAAACGATGCTTCACCGATGATCTGGCGGACCTTCGGGTAGACCGCAGCCAAAGCCCGTACAGACAAGACCTGAGCGTTGACCTGGTAAGCCTGCAGCCCCCGCTGCAACTCGACTGCAGTCAGCGGCACGATACCGATGGGCCTGGACGCGCCGCTCAGCGCTGCCAGCAGCGCCTGCTGCCGCGCCGCCAGATACCCGCTCATGCGGCCCCCTGCAGTTGCCTGGCCTTGTTGGCCTCAGCCAGCAGAACGTCCAGCGCCGGAATGGCTGTATCCCATTCGATCAGGCTTGGTACCGCACCGCAGGTCTTCAAAGCATGGGCGTAGACCTGCCAGACCAGATCTGGCACGCTGCTGCCATGGTCGTCGATGACGATGCCCGGCAGTTCGGCATGGCCCGCCAGATGGATCTCGCCGACGCAATCGCTGCGCAACTGGTCTATCCATAAGCCGGCTTGTCGGATCGCCGCATCACGGTCAGCGCCCTGGTTGCGGGCATTGACGATCAGATTGTTGACGTCAAGCAGCATTCCGCAGCCACTGCGCCTGGTCAACTGATTGAAAAATTCGGGCTCGGTCATTTGTTCGCCGTCATCCCAGGCCAGGTAGGCGCTGATGTTCTCGACCAGGATCTGGCGGCCCAGCCGCTCCTGAACTTGCTGGATATGGGTGACCATCAGGTCAAGGCAAGCCGAACTGAATGGAATCGGCAGCAGATCGTTGCCATGGATCGCAGTATCCCCCGCATGAATACGGGAAAAGCTCGCATGGTCCGAGACGCACAAAGGCTGCACAAGCTCGACCAATCCAGCCAGCCGGTCCAGATGCCATCGGTCGAGACCGCAGGCCGAACCGAGCGATAACCCGACGCCATGCAGACTGACTGGATATTGCTCGCGACAGGCTTTCAGCAACTGCAACGATGCCCCGCCGGGCGCAAAGAAGTTTTCCGGATGGACTTCGACAAAATCGAGTGCCGGCAACAACTCAAGCAGCTGTTGATAATGCGGCTGGCGCCAGCCAATGCCGACCATCGTCAAGAGATCGTGCCAGCGCTTTCGCGCCGATCGGCCACCATCGGCCAGGCCAGTTCGAGCGCCAGACGCACACCCGCCAGCATCTGATCCAACGCCATGCTGGGCTGGCCAACCAGCCTGGCGGCCTGAGCAGGCAACAAGGGCAGATGCATGAAGCCGCTGCGCACGCCGCTGCCATGCAAGGCATGCTGCAGACCGAAGAAAACATGGTTGCAAACAAAAGTACCGGCAGTCTGTGACACGCTGGCAGGATGGCCTGCGGCCCGCAGACCGGTCACCATCGTCTTGATTGGCAAGGTCGAGAAATAGGCTGCCGGTGCACCGTCGACAACCGGCTGATCGATCGGCCTGGCACCGGCGTTGTCGGCGATCCTGGCGTCGTCGATATTGATGGCGATCCGTTCGATTGAAAAGTCGCTGCGTCCGCCCGCTTGACCCAGCGCCAGAACGAGGCCCGGATTGACTTGATCGAGCGACTGCCGCAAAACCGTCAAGGCCTCACCAAAGACGCAGGGCAGCATCCTGGCGACGATACTGACGCCGGCGATCTTCTGGCCATTGATGGCCTTGGCGATCTCCCAGGACGGATTGATCTGGTCGCCGCCAAAGGGTTCGAAACCGGTCAATAAAATCCTGTTCATCGATGCATGCCCCAATCGGCTGCCCCCTGGCAGCACCTTGGCAGAGTCTAGCGGACCCTACCCGGCCTAGCGCTTCAGCTTGGCCTGGGCCTGGGCCTCGACGCTGCTCAAGCCGCCCAAGGACTTGCAACTGCCCTTGGCTACATATTTCCATTCCTCCGGCGCTTTGTCGTTCTTGGCTTGCCCAGCGCAGGAATGACTGCCGCCCAAGTTTGCACAGTCGTTCTGGCCGACCTTGACGATGCCGTAGCATTTTTCGCGGCCGTCCTTTTCCTGGGCGGCATCATGCGCGGCGGCCTGCCCGACCAGACCGATGGCCATGGCGGCAGCAAAGGCCGTAGAAACGAGGTTTTTTGTTGTCATGACGGGCTCCCTTGGATCGGCTGGATTGAAGTCTTCTGCTCCCAGCAAAGCTATGCACCATTATTGCCCCTGTGTTGTCCGCAATTTTTATTTCCCGGTTGATTGCATGCTTATTGCCAGGTGCCGGCGTCTCGACCCGACCCTTTGTGGCAATTTTCCACACGCCGGGAACCATCGATGCGAGCAAACAGACATCCACAGCAAGGCCGTTCAACTTACCCATTTGCAGGTACAGGTTTCACGCTGATCGAGGTGATGCTGGTGATGCTGATCTCGGGACTGCTTGCCGCGGTCACTCTGCCCGCCTATCAGAACCAATTGATCAAGGGCAGGAGGGTCGACGCCATCAATGCTCTGAGCGCAGTCCTGCAGGCCCAGGAGCGCTGGGGCAGCAACCGCAACAGCGACGCTGCAGCGCTCTCGGACCTGCAGCTGGCGCCGAATTCACCGGCCCAGCTTTACAGCTTGAGCTTGTCCGGCCTGGGGAATCCGGCCAGTTTCAACAATGGTTTCATCGTTCGCGCCAGCCCTTTGAGCGGCAGCGTCCAGAGTCAAGACAGT
Source organism: uncultured Burkholderiales bacterium (assembly GCA_903820745.1). Lineage (GTDB taxonomy): Bacteria > Pseudomonadota > Gammaproteobacteria > Burkholderiales > Burkholderiaceae_C > Paucibacter_A. The sequence goes on along the minus strand of CAIJIT010000151.1, from coordinate 12,744 downwards.
GAATGTGCAGAACTGTCGCTGGTCTTGCAGGGCGGCAGCGTCAGCTATTCAGCCAGGAACAGCAAGTCGGCCGACAGCAGCAGGCAATGCTGCCCCAATGAGCGGGCCGAATTCAAGGCAACGGCGCATCGGGCTGATCAAGCTGATGATCGGCATCACGGTCGGACTGATCGTTGCTGCAGAAGCCAGCGTCATGCTTGTCAAGCAACTTGCCGCGCAACCGATCAACAGACGAGATGTTTGCCATGTATTTCGGCATGGCGCCGGCAAGGTACCGGGATCAACCCGCAATGCGGATTGTCGAATGCCCGGCAGATTGCGGACCCGAGTTGTCTGCGGCCTGCGCCATAGGAGTCTACCTGGTCTGGGTTGAAGGGCTGGAAAATCTGCCGTTATAGCGCCGATCAGGACGGTGATGGACAGATTTCAAATGCCGAGCATCCCCTCAGCTATTCCCAGGTCACCAGTTCGCTGTCGAAGCAAAATTTTCTGGCAACTCCCGCCCTGACGAACTGTCCGGCCGGGCAGGCTATCAACCCGCAGGCAGGCAATTTCAGCAATTTGGCAACCGTTTCTGCACCAGCCCTGATGCCCCAGTTCAAGCGCAAAATGGAATCGCCGCCAGCACCACCTGTTTGCCGCCGCGGCTCTGCGCCTGCTGCGCCGCGGCTTCGCATGCCGACAGCAAGTCATCCTGCGAGGACGCCGTGTGGGGGAAGCCGGCAACGCCAATCGACAGCGACAGACCCAGATCGCGACCGTCGACGACGATGAACTGCGCAGCGCCATGCCGCCTCAACTGCTCCATGCGGGCATGCGCAGTGGCCAGACCGACACCCGACAGGAGAACGGCAAAACGCCGCTCACCAAAACGACAGACCGAATCCATGGCCCTTGTGTTGTCCCGCAGGATGCGTCCCATGATCTCCAACGCGAGTTCCTGGGCAGGCTCCTTGGGCAGTTGCAGTTCCGTGGGCAATGGGTCAAGTGCAATGATCGCCAGCGCGAACTCGCGGTGCTCCCGAGTTGATTGGTCGATTTCGCGCCGAAGTTGCTGATCCAGCAGTGCCTTCCACTCTTGCCCGGTTCCATCGATTTTGCCGCGGCCCGGTTGCTGCTCCCGCTGGATTGCCACAAGGGCTTTTTGTTGCTGCTCGATCTGCTGCAGCGCGCGCTGCAAATCGAGTACATGCTGGCGCTCCTGGGTGCATTCATGCCAGACGGAGAGCAGGAGGTCGCTGCCCAGACGCGTCCTGGTCACCTCGAACACGCGGCGCTGCCCAGAAAATTCCAGTTTGTGTTCACAAGTGATCGGCTGGCTTTGCGACCCTACCAATTGTTCGACACGACGCAGGCTCGCGGCATCTTCGGTCCGCAGCAACTCGCTATCGCTGTGACCCAGGATGCTGCCATCCTCGCTTGCAAGCAGACGATTGAAGTCATCGTTGGCGCAAAGATAGCGCCCTGTGGCAATGGACTTGATCGAAACCATGGCCTTGAGCGGGCCGGCCACGCCCAACAAGGCATTGACCATCTCCGGCAGCAACTGCGGTTGCCCCTGCAACCAGCCTGCCAGACGACCCGGCAAAGGCTTTGCTTCATTTTCAGAATCAGCTGAACTATTCATCGATCCTCGACAACAACAGGCACAACAACCAAGCCCTGACAGATTGAAACAGGCCAAGCACCAACTGTATTCCGCAGGGGTCTGCCGACGCAACCGGCCGTCAGCGACGCCGGCCCATTTTCCCTAAGTTGATGCAGCATCGCATGTTATCGAAGAAGCTCGGCAAGGCTTGGCTGCCGACCTTGAGTCGCTAAGTTTCAATTTTGCCTGCTGCTGGACAATGCAGGCTTGCGCCGCAACGGCGTGCCCTTCTCCTCACAAATGCAAAATTTCGATCTGGTCGTCGTAGGTGCTGGTGCAGCCGGCATGTTCTGTGCCGGCCTCGCCGGACAACAAGGCCTGCACGTACTGCTGATCGACCATGCAGAAAAACTGGCCGAGAAAATCCGCATTTCTGGCGGCGGTCGCTGCAATTTCACCAACCGCGATGTCTCGCCTGCCAATTTCCTATCCGACAATTCAGCCTTTTGCCGTTCGGCTCTGGCCCGCTACAGCAGTCAGGATTTCATCGCTCTGGTCCGCCAGCATGGCATCGCTTTCCACGAAAAACACAAAGGACAATTGTTTTGCGATGGCTCCAGCGAGCAGATCATCCAGATGTTGCTGGACGAATGTAAGGCTGGCGCTGTGCAGCGCTGGCAACCCTGCAGCGTTGCGGATGTTCGCAGCCTGGAAGGCGGTGGGTTTGATCTCGACAGCACGCAGGGCCAGGTCAGGACCAAGCGTTTGGTGGTCGCTACCGGTGGCTTGTCGATTCCGAAGATCGGCGCCAGCGACTGGGGGCTGCGACTGGCCAAACGTTTCGGCCATGACATCGTTACGCCACGGCCGGCCTTGGTGCCCCTGACTTTTGATGCCAATGCCTGGTCAGCTTTTTCTGCCCTGTCAGGCCTGTCCCTGCCGGTCGTGGTGAGTTGCGGGCAGGGCAAGTCCCGCGGGCGTTTCGCCGAAGACCTGTTGCTCACCCACCGGGGTCTGAGCGGTCCGGCGATCCTGCAGATTTCGAGCTATTGGAACGAGGGCCAGCCCCTGCAAATCAATCTGGCGCCCGAACTCGACCTCGACGCCCGACTTCAATCCGCCAAAAATAGCTCGCGTCGACAACTCGGCAATGAATTGAGCGAGTTGCTGCCGCAGAGACTGGCACAGGCCTGGCTGGCTCGGCTAGGCCTGGACGGCAGTCGCCCGATGTCCGAGTGCAAGGACCGTGACCTGCTCAAACTGGCTGCTGACCTGCAAGGCTGGCAACTGATGCCGACCGGCAGCGAGGGTTGGCGCAAAGCCGAAGTGATGCGCGGCGGCGTCAATACCCGCGAACTCAGTTCACAGACCTTGGAGAGCAAGCGCCTGCCAGGGCTGTATTTCATCGGCGAAGTGGTCGATGTCACCGGTTGGCTAGGTGGTTACAACTTTCAATGGGCATGGGCCAGTGCTGCAGCTTGTGCAAGATCGATGCATGTCGGCTTGCCCTAACCATGATTAAACGGCTATACTCTACCTCTTTGCTGGCAAACCCCTGCGCGTCGATTCGCAACATTTTTTGAAGCGGACTCCGGATTACCCGCTTCAGCCAATCAGTTCAGAATTTTCACCAATATTCTGGGCGAGTTGTATGAACGAACACCGAGCGCTTATTGAAGGAATTACTTTTTCATGACCACAATTCGCGTCAAAGAGAACGAACCGTTTGATGTAGCACTGCGCCGCTTCAAGCGCACGATCGAGAAACTTGGCTTGCTGACCGACTTGCGAGCCCGCGAGTTCTATGAGAAGCCAACGGCTGAGCGCAAGCGCAAGAAGGCAGCTGCCGTCAAGCGCAACTACAAGCGCATTCGCAGCATGCAACTGCCGAAAAAGCTTTTCTGATTGCCTGCTGCTCTGGGGTTCAAGGGAAATGGCTGTAGTGGCACGTCTCCTTTGAAGCCTAGAACAAAGTTCTCTCAAGCGGAATGACCATGCCGCAAACAGGAACAATGCAAATAATCAGTAAAAACCCGCACAGGACGCTGTTGCGGGTTTTTTCGTTGCCGGGCTGATAAATTACAGGTCTGCCTCCCCCGCCCTCCACGGAGACTGTCAATGAGCTTGAAAGACCGAATCACCGAAGACATGAAGGCCGCGATGCGCGCACGCGAAGCCGAAAAATTGACGACCATCCGCATGTTGCTGGCGGCGGTAAAGCAAAAGGAAGTGGACGAGCGTGTGGTCGTCGATGATGCCGCCTTGATCGCCATCGTTGACCGCTTGATCAAGCAGCGCAAGGACTCGATCAGCCAGTTCACTGCAGCCGGCCGCATGGACCTGGCCGACAAGGAGTCAGCCGAACTGCCGGTTCTGGAAGCCTACCTGCCGCAGCGTTTGAATGCCGAAGAAACCCAGGCTGCCGTGGCCGCCGTCGTGGCCGAACTCGGTGCCAGCAATGCTGCCGACATGGGCCGAGTCATGGCCGCAGTCAAAGCCAGGCTGGCGGGCAAGGCTGAAATGGCCCTGGTCTCCGCCGCAGTCAAACAAGCTTTGAGCCGCTGAAAGTCCAGCATGAACCTGCCAATCCAGATGCTCAGCCCGGATTTTTCTGTAGCTTCACAATTGGTCCCGGAAGCCATGGCCGCTGCCGCCGCTGCCGGTTTTCGCAGCGTCATCAACAACCGGCCCGACTTCGAAGGTGGGCCGCAGCAGCCTGCCAGCGCGGAGATCGAAGCGGCTGCGATTGCAGCCGGGTTAGAGTACCGGCATCTGCCGGTGAGCGGTGCCTATCAATCGCCGGAAGAAATCGCCTCGTTCGGCTTGTTGCTTGACGACTTGCCCAAACCGATCCTGGCTTTTTGTCGTTCTGGCGCGCGCTCGACCAAGCTGTACTCGGCCGCCTGCCAGCTCTGATTTCTGTTTTACAAAAACTGCGGCACATCGACCGCAGCCTGGATTTTCAGAAAGTACCGAGGAGACTACCGTGAACGAATTGCTAAAAATTTCGGCGCTGATCGATCGATTGACGAACGCCATCGGCCGCTGGGTTGCCTGGTTGGTGTTGGCAGCGGTATTGATCAGCACCGGCAACGCCATCTCTCGCAAGGCCTTCAACCTGAGTTCGAACGCCTATCTCGAAATCCAGTGGTACCTTTTTGCCGCTGTTTTCTTGCTAGCAGCGGGCTACACATTGCTGCATCAGGAGCATGTCAAGATCGACGTGATCTCGGGTCGCTTCTCCAAGCGCACCCAGATCTGGATCGACATTGTTGGCATCTGCGTTTTCCTGTTGCCTTTCGTTTGCTTCATCATCAAATTGGCCATGCCTTTGGTGATCAATGCCTTTGTCACCCATGAAATGTCGTCCAACACGGGTGGGCTGATTCGCTGGCCGGTGTTTGCCTTGCTGCCGGCAGGAATGTTCCTGCTTGGGGTGCAAGCCTTGTCGGAGCTGATCAAACGTTTTGCTTTTCTTCAAGGGCTCATCCCTGACCCGAGCAAGAAATCCGGCGCCAAGACTCCCGAGGAGGAACTCGCGGCGTTCTTGCTGGAAAAGGAAGTCGCTGCCCGTGACGCTGCTTTGTTGGGAGTGAAGAGATGAATGAGTTCCTGATCGCCAATATGGCACCAATCATGTTCGCGTCGCTGATCCTCTTCCTGATGTTCGGGTATGCGGTCGCTTTTTCGCTCGCCGCTTGCGGGCTGTTCTTCGGCTTTGTCGGCGTCGAACTCGGGATGATCCAACCGGCTTTTCTGCAAAGCCTGCCGCTGCGAATGTTCGGCATCATGCAGAACGACACCTTGCTGGCGATCCCGTTCTTCACCTTCATGGGTCTGATCCTTGAGCGATCGGGCATGGCGGAAGACCTGCTGGATACGATCGGCCAGCTTTTCGGACCGATCCGCGGCGGTCTGGCTTACGCAGTGATTCTGGTCGGCGCGATGCTTGCTGCCACCACTGGCGTAGTCGCTGCCTCGGTGATCTCGATGGGCTTGATCTCTTTGCCGATCATGCTGCGCTATGGCTACGACCGGCGCGTCGCAGGTGGTGTGATCGCCGCCTCGGGCACCTTGGCGCAGATCATTCCGCCATCGCTGGTGCTGATCGTGCTGGCAGACCAACTGGGCAAGAGCGTCGGCGACCTGTACAAGGGCGCGTTCATCCCCGGCTTCGTTCTGACTGCCCTCTATATCGGCTATGTCCTGCTGATAAGCTTCGTGCGGCCGCAATGGGTGCCGGCCTTGCCGGCTGAAGCAAGAACGATCCGCGAAGACAATGGCTCATCGGGCCTGCGCTCGCTGTGCGTCCTGGTGGTCGTCTCGGTGGCTGCAGCCATGAGCTTTGCCAAGTCCAGGCCTGATGGGACACCGCTCGATGAAATGATCGTGACTTCGATGTGCGTCGGCGTGGGTTTTGCCTTCATTGCCTCGTTGCTGAACAAACTGACCGGCCTCGGACTACTGTCGCGCATGGCCGAGCGCGTCACCTTCGTACTGATCCCGCCCCTGGCGTTGATTTTCCTCGTGCTCGGCACCATCTTCCTGGGAATTGCAACTCCCACTGAAGGTGGGGCGATGGGGTCTACAGGCGCTTTGGTGATGGCCTTGATGCGCGGCCGGATCGACCTGAAGTTGATTCGCCAGGCGATGGATTCGACCATGAAGCTATCCTGTTTCGTGCTCTTCATCCTGATCGGCGCGACCGTGTTCAGCCTAGCATTCCAGGGTGTCGACGGGCCCAAATGGGTTGAACGTCTGCTTTCCGGCCTGCCTGGCGGGCAACTGGGATTCCTGATCGTCGTGAATATTCTGGTCTTTGTCCTGGCCTTTTTCCTGGACTTTTTCGAGCTCGCTTTCATCATCATCCCCTTGATCGGGCCGGTGGCAGAAAAGCTCGGCATCGATCTGGTCTGGTTCGGCGTACTGCTGGCAGTCAATATGCAGACTTCGTTCATGCATCCGCCTTTCGGCTTCGCGCTGTTCTATCTGCGCAGCGTCGCACCTGCCGAGGATTACACCGACAAGGTGACCAAGATGCCGATCAAGAAGATCACCATCGAGCAGATCTACTGGGGCGCGGTACCCTTCGTCGTGATCCAGGTCGTGATGGTCGGCCTGATCATCGCCTTCCCGACGCTGGTGTCCAGCGGTCTGAGCAAAGAGACCCCCATAGACGCTGAAAAGGTTTTCCAGGAAATGCAGGCGGCACCGAAGCTGCCAAAAACCGAGCAGGTCGATGCCGCTGCGCCAGGAGCTTCGGGTGCCCCCCCGGTTGAGGAAGAAAAGGAAGACCCGATGAAGGGTCTGATGGAAGCCATGAAGAACGACCAGGTCAAGAAGCCCTGACGTTGCACTGCATCCAACGTAAAAAACCCCGCTGTCGCGGGGTTTTTTATGACTGAGCTCGTCGGGGTATCAGAGCTTTTGCGACTGCATGAAGTCGTCAACTCCTGCTTCGGCAAAGCGGAACCACAGATTGGCTTCGCGACGGTAGTTGGAATAGTCAGCGTAGATCTTCTTCCAGGCTGGATTGGAGTTGTTCAGGTCGCTATAGACCTGCTCGGCGGATTTGAACGCTGCCGACATGACATCCTTGGGGAAGGCATGCAGCTTGGCACCCTGGCTCACCAGCGTTCTGAGCGCCGCTGGATTCCTGTAGTCGTACCTGGCCTGCATGTCGGTGTGAGCATAAGCTGCTGCCGCCTCGATGATGGCCTTGTACTCGCCTGACAGTCCGTCATAGGCTTTCTGGTTCACATACAGCGAGAGATTCGGGCCGACCTCCCAGAAACCGGGATAGTAGTAATGCGGCGCCACCTTATTCAAGCCAAGCTTCAGGTCGTCATAAGGGCCGACCCACTCCGCTGCGTCGATTGTGCCCTTTTCAAGCGCCTGGTAAATCTCGCCACCTGGAATGTTCTGCGCCACGACCCCGAGCGACTCCAGCACCTTGCCGCCGAAGCCGCCGATGCGAAACTTCAAGCCCTTCAGGTCGGCGACCGAATTGATTTCCTTGCGGAACCAGCCGCCCATCTGCGCACCGGTGTTGCCCATCGGGAAGTTGACGATGCCGACCTTGGCGTAGAACTCACGCATCAGCTTCAAGCCGTTGCCCTCGTACAACCAAGCCGTCATCTGGCGGCTGTTCAATCCAAACGGGATGGCGCAGTCGAGCGCGTAGGTCGGATCCTTGCCGAAGAAATAATAGGGGGCAGTGCCCGCCATTTCGACGGTTCCATTCGATACGCCATCCAGAACACCAAAGGCCGGCATCAACTCTCCGGCAGCATGGGTGGTGATGACGAACTTGCCACCGGTCATGTCGCTGACCTTCTTGGCGAAGACATCAGCAACGCCAAACAAGGTGTCAAGCGACTTCGGAAAGCTCGAAGCAATACGCCAGCGAAGCGTTGCCTGAGCGTGCACGATTGCGGGTGCCATGCCCGCGGCCAGCACACCGGCCATCCCGGCATGATTTACGAATGAACGACGTTGCATAGGGTCTCCTGGATTGAATGCGCAGTTCGAATCCTGCGGCCACTCATTCTATGGACGCGCAAAGCCTTGGTACTTGGGGCAAACCCGCGCGGCGAATGGCCGATCGGCATCAACTCCCGGCCAATTTCATCCGCGACACCAGCACCGAGCCGACGGTCTTGGCGCCGAAGGTATAGCGGTCATTGCCGATGCCAATGATGTTCTTGAACATCTCGCCCAGGTTGCCGGCAATCGTCACTTCATGGACCGGGAAGGCGATTTCTCCATCCTCAACCCAGAAACCACTGGCCCCGCGCGAATAGTCGCCGGTCACATAGTTGACGCCCTGCCCCATCAACTCGGTCACGAACAGCCCGCATCCAAGGCGCTGCAGCATGGTTTTCAAATCATCGCCGGGCGCTGTCAGTCGACTGGTCATCTGCAGATTGTGCGATCCGCCGGCATGGCCGGTGGTGCGCATGCCGAGCTTGCGTGCCGAGTAGGTCGAGAGAAAATAGCCTTGCAGAACGCCCGCATCGACGACCTTGCGGGCTTTCGTGATGACGCCTTCGTCGTCGAAGGGTGAGCTGCCCTTGCCCTTGGAGACATGCGGATCTTCGTCGATGTCAATATGTGGGGCCAACACAGATTGGCCCAAACTGTCGAGCATGAAGGTGGTGCGGCGATAGAGCGCGCCGCCACTGGTGGCCTGGACGAGGGCCCCGAGCAGTCCGACAGCCACCGTGCTCTCGAACAGCACCGGCACTTCGGCAGTGTCGACTTTGCGCGACTTCAAACGGGCCAGAGCGCGCTCGGCGGCATAACGCCCAACGGCTTCGGGCGAGGCCAGATCCTGCGCGTCGCGCATCGAGCTGTACCAGGAGTCACGCTGCATTTGCGCGCCACGACCGGCGATCGGTGCGACCGAAATCGAATGCCTGGAGCTGGCATAACCGCCGCGAAAACCGCGGCTGTTACCCATGTAGAAATGCGACTGCTGGGCCGAGACTGCAGCGCCTTCGCTGTTAGCGATACGTCGGTCCGTGGCGAAGGCTGCGTCTTCGCAGCGCAGCGCCATCGCGGCAGCGCCCTGTGCGTCGATAGTCCAAGGAAAGAACAGATCGAGCTCCGGACGGCTGGCCGGGTCGAGCGACAGGTCCTCGGCATCAGGCAGACCGGCGAATGAATCCTCGGCAGTAAAGCGGGCAATGTCAAAAGCAGCGCGCACCGTGTCCTGCAAGGCCTTGGTAGAAAAATCCGAACTGCTGGCATTGCCGCGTCGCTGGCCGACATAGACCGAGACACCGATCGACTTGTCGCGATTACGCTCGACGTTTTCGAGCTCGCCCATGCGCGTCGACACCGACAGGCCACAGCCCTCCGAAACTTCGGCGCCGGCATCGCTGGCTCCCAGTCGTTTGGCCTCGGCCAGAACCAATTCGACCAGTTGCTGAAACTGATCCTGGCGGTAGGCAAAGCCGCTGCCTGAAGGATTGACGGTTGGCGCGGTGGTGATTGGTGCTGACTTGGTCATGAATAGATGAACAGTAAAGTGAATTGGACTTGCGCAAAATTTTGTCAGTTCGGCTTGTCGGCATCGACGAGGTGCCGATGCAGTCGGCTGGAGCGATTCTGCCCAAGCCCCGCCAAAGCTGGCAGCCCGGCCAAGGCATGGAAAGCGATCAGATCTGAGGGACAATCATACGAGTCGCTGCACGGCAGCGAGTGCCGATATGCTTGATCGCGCATTCTCAACGTGATCACCCCGCAAACATTCAGCAAAACGCCCGATCTGTCAGCCGAAGAGCCTCCATGAGAACACAAGAAGATATGTACGCCGGAGACGATGAATTCGAGCGTCCCAGTAAAACCCAGAAAAAACAAGAAAGTCATGATCTGCAGTCGCTCGGCGAAGATCTGCTGACCATGCCTGCCAATCGCCTGGAACCACTGGGTCTGCCGGAGATCCTCCTGGATGCGGTGCGTGCAGCCAAAAAGATCACCGCTCATGAAGGCCGCAGGCGGCAGTTGCAGTACATCGGCAAGCTGATGCGCCGCATCGATGCCGAACCGCTGCGCCAGGCAGTGGCTTCATTCAAGCTCGGCCATGCCAAGGACAGTCTGGCCTTGCATCAGAGCGAGCGCTGGCGTGAACAATTGCTGGCCGATGATTCGGCAATGCAGGAGTTCATCGAACAGCATGAAGGCATCGATGTGCAGCAGTTGCGCAGCCTGGTGCGTGCCGCCCGCAAGGATGCGGCAGTGGCCCCCGAGAACCGCTCCGGCCGCGCCTACCGCGACCTGTTCCAATTCATCAAGACTGAGCAGTTGCGCGTCCAACCGGTCGAACCAGAGTCGCCTGTCGATGACTGACCAGCAAGCACCATTCGATCCGGTCAGGATCGGCATCATTTCGATCAGTGACCGCGCCTCCAGCGGCGTTTATCAGGATCTGGGCTTGCCGGCCTTGCAAGATTGGCTGAAACAGGCATTGCTGAACCCGATTGCATTCGAGCCCCGGCTGATTCCGGATGAGCGTCCACTGATCGCACAGACGATGCGCGAACTGGTCGACGATTCAGGCTGCGACCTGGTTCTGACCACCGGCGGCACCGGACCAGCGCTACGTGATGTCACGCCTGAAGCGACCCGCGATGTCGCAGACAAGGAGATGCCCGGCTTTGGCGAGCAAATGCGGCAGATTTCCTTGCAATTCGTGCCCACCGCAATCCTGTCGCGGCAGGTGGCAGTGATCCGCGGGGCCGCCCTGATCATCAACCTGCCTGGACAACCGAAAGCGATTGCCCAGACCCTCGAAGGCCTTAAGGACCCGTCCGGCGCAAGCCTGATGCCGGGCATTTTCGCTGCCGTGCCTTATTGCATCGACCTGCTCGGGGGACCCTATCTGGAAACGCGCGAAGCTGTCGTGAAAGCCTTCAGACCCAAATCAGCAAAGCGTCCTGAACGGACGCCAGACAAGGCTATTTGACCAGACGGCTCAGCGAAGCCGCATCGAAAATCTCGGCCTGCTGGGCGTCCTGCGGAACACAGTCCTGGAGCGTTGCGGTCGAGGCGATCGACAATTTGGATACCGCTTGCCAGAGCAGTGCGATCTGGTGCTCATGGCCCGCGGCGTTGTCGATCAGGCCGCGCATGGCCTGCGCCACCGGGTCATCACCCTGCGTCACCCCGTAGGCCGAGAACCCCAATTGCGCCGCAATCAGTTCGCGCTGCGCCTCGACCTTGGCCTCGATGATGCGCGCCGGATTCCCGACTGCGGTAGCGCCTGCCGGCACCGGTCGGGTCACCACCGCACCCGAGCCGATGCGGGCGCCAGCGCCAACGGTAAAGCCGCCGAGCACACAGGCATTGGCGCCAACGATGACGCCAGCCTCCAGCGTTGGATGGCGCTTGGCGCCTTTCACCAACGCGGTGCCGCCCAGCGTGACACCCTGGTAAATCGTGCAACCCTCACCGATTTCTGCCATTTCGCCAATCACGATACCCATGCCATGGTCGATAAAGACCCTGCGTGAAATCGTTGCGCCCGGATGAATTTCGATCCCGGTCAACCAGCGGGACAGATGCGAGATGAAGCGCCCCAGCCATTTCAGCTGATGCTGCCAGCACCAATGGGCACGACGATGCAGCAGCAAGGCATGCAGCCCGGGATAGCAGGTCAGAACCTCCCAACCGGTGCGAGCTGCTGGGTCGCGCTCGAGAATGCAAGCGATGTCTTCGCGGAGACGCTGGAACATGAATTTATTCTGCTTGTTGAGGACTTGCGTAAATTGACTCGACGATGCGGTGACGACCGCTGTCACGCCTTGATTTGAAGGCTTTAAGCCCTGAGTTTAGCGGGGTGGCGTCACCATCGCACGCGCAATGCCGCGCAGGATATGGACCTCCTCGCTGGTCAACTGCGCCCGGTTGAACAATTGATTCAAGCGTGGCATCAATTTTTTCGGCGCCGCAGGGTCGAGGTAGCCGATCGCCTCCAGGGAACTCTGCAAATGCGTCAGCAGCCCCTGAATCGCCAAACCGTCGGCCAGATTCGGGTCGGGGGTTCTGGCTTGCACGTCAAAGCCGCCCAGCGCCTGACGCCAGTCATAGGCCAGCAGTTGCACCGCCTGCGCCAGATTCAGCGAGCCATAGTCAGGATGGGTCGGAATTGACAGCACGGCATGGCAACGATAGACATCCTCGTTGCGCATACCGTAGCGCTCGGAGCCGAATACCAGGGCCAATTGATGCCCGCCCGAGGCCAGTTCGCTGAACAGCGAACGCGGCTCGCGCAGAGGTGGACCGAAATCCCGCGGCGTCATCGCCGTTGCGCAAGCGAATGTAATGCCGTCGAGTGCCTCCTCCAGGTGGTCGACGATGCGTGCCTGCGCCAGGACGTCGGTCGCACCGCTGGCCATGGCCAGGGCCTCCTCCTGGCACAACACGTCGGGGAAACGCGGCGCTACCAGCACAAGTTCGGAAAACCCCATGACCTTCATTGCGCGTGCGGCAGCTCCCACATTGCCGGGATGGCTGGTCTGGATCAAGACAAATCGGGTCATATCTTTGCCGGGTGAAGCCCCAGCCTTTGCGCAAGGTTAAAATGATGGATTATCCGCAGGATCGCCATCAGTCCGGCGACCGCTGCCAAGCGCTCTTTTTACCCGCCAGTC
>CAIJIT010000150.1 GCA_903820745.1 uncultured Burkholderiales bacterium | reverse complement strand
GGCCAACCGAGCTGGATATTGCATGATGCCGTGCGGCATATGTACTTCAGGCTCGATTGGCTGACCTTTGAAATCCTCAGCCGCTGGTCGCTGGCCGACCCCGAAGCCATCATCATCAGCACCCAGGCGGACACCACGCTGCAACCCGAATTGGACGACATCGAACTGGTCGGCAAGTTCCTGGTCAACAACCAACTGGTGCAGCAAAGAGGTCGCGACGATGCCGGCAATCTGGCCGATCGTCTCAAGGCGATCGAGGGCACGCTCTTCAATTGGCTGCTGCATCATTACCTGTTCTTCCGGATCCCTCTTTTCAGGCCAGACGCCTGGCTGAACCGCTGGCTCGCCGTTGCTGGTTTTTTCTATACCCGCCTGTTCGCATTGTTGACGCTGGCGGCGCTGCTGCTGGGTCTGACCCTGGTGCTGCGCCAACTCGATGTATTCACCACCACCTTGGTCGACACCTTCAACCTGCAGGGCTTGATGGCTTACGGTGTCGCGCTGTTCTTCGTCAAGTTGTTGCACGAACTCGGTCATGCTTTCACTGCCAAGCGCTACGGCTGCCGCGTTCCGGCGATGGGAGTCGCCTTTCTGGTGATGTGGCCGATGGCTTATACCGACACCAATGAAGCCTGGCGTCTGACCAACAACTGGCAGCGCCTGAAGGTGGCCGGCGCCGGTATCGTCACCGAACTGGTGATCGCAGTCTGGGCGACGCTGGCCTGGTGTCTGTTGCCGGACGGCGCTTTGCGCGGTGCTGCTTTCGTATTGGCGACCACCAGCTGGCTGGCCACTTTGGCCATCAACGCGAGCCCCTTCATGAGGTTCGATGGCTACTTCATTTTGTGCGACTGGCTGGACATGCCGAACTTGCATGGCCGCAGCTTTGCGCTGGCCCGCTGGAAGTTGCGCGAGTGGCTGTTCAAGCTGGACGAGCCCAAACCAGAATATTTCTCGCGCGCGAAAGAGACAGCCCTGATCCTGTTTGCATGGGCCATCTGGATTTACCGCCTGGTGGTCTTCACAGGCATCGCGGCGGTGGTTTATCAATTCTTCATCAAGATCGTCGGTGTCCTGCTGCTGTTTGTCGAGCTTCTCTGGTTTGTGTTCCTGCCTATGTCAAGAGAAGTTCAGGCCTGGCAGATGCGCTGGTCAGCCATCACGGCCAAAAAATCCACTCGCCAGCGAACCATCAAATCAGCGCTGATCGTGCTGACGCTGTTGTTCCTGACGCTGGTGCCCTGGCCGGGTCGCGTCACAGTCAGCGCGATGCTGCATCCGGTCGACATCTGGCCCGTGTTCGCACCGGCTGGTTCACGCATCGACGCGATGCCCTTCAAGGACGGCGACAAGGTGGCTGCGGGTGATCAGCTGCTGTCGCTTTTCAACCCCGAATTGCTTATGCGCAGGCAAGCGCAGGTGGCCAAAGTCGAAAGCCTGCGCTGGCAGGCGGCTTCCTCGGCTTTCAGTGCCGAGGCACGCAGCCGACTGCTTTTCAATGAAGATTCCTTGGTGACCGCGCAGGCTGAGCTGGCCGCCCTGGACACCGAGTTGCTCAGCTATGCGCCCCGCGCACCGTTCGCTGGCGTACTGCGGGACATCGACCCCGAAGTCAAGCCGGGTCAGTGGATCAGCCGCAAGGAGAAGCTGGCGGTGCTGGTTGGGGATACCGGTGGCTGGATAGCAGAAACATGGCTGGAGGAGGACGTGGTTTCGCGCGTGGCTGCTGGCGACAAGGCCTCGTTCGTCATCGATGGGGCGGGTGCGCCGATAAGGTTGAAGGTCAAGACGGTCGACCCCGATACTTCACGCGTACTGCCCCGCAGCGAGCTGGCAGCGCACCTGGGAGGTCATGTCATCGTCCGTGAAAAGACCGGGCAGTTGCTGCCTGAGCACGCCATCTACCGTGTCACTCTGGAGCCAGAAGTCGATGCGGAGCTGGGCCTTCTGGAGGCCCATTCCTGGCGCGGTCACCTGACGATCCAGGCCGCTTGGCAAGCGCCACTCTGGCCATTTGCACGGCAGGTTTTCAGCGTCATGGTGCGCGAACTCGGTTTCTAGTAGATTTCTTTCAACTTGGCTTCTGGCAACTCTGTGCATTCATGAAATCTGCCCTGGCACCATCGATGGAAATACCGCGAACAGGCACATGGCCGAAGGGCGAAATATGGTGCCGGTTCAACAACTCTTGAGCGAGGCGCTGGCGTTTCACCAGGGGGGCCAGTTCGAGCCCGCGGCGGCGCTGTACCGCAAGGTCTTGTCGCTCGCGCCCGAGCAGTTCGATGCCCTGCATCTGCTGGGCTTGCTTGCCACGCAGACCGGGCAACCCGCACAAGCTGCGGATTTGATTCGCCAGGCCATCGCCGTGGACCCAAGGCAAACTGCGGCGCACCGCAACCTGGGACTGGTGCTGCTGGACTTGAAACAGATTCCGGCGGCGCTCGACAGTTTCGACCGCGCGATTGCGCTCGGGCCTGAAGATGTGGATGCCTGGTTCGGGCGCGGCAACGCGCTGACCCTGCAGGGTCAGCATGAAGACGCGCTGCATTGCTATGACCGGTTGCTGCAGTTCAAGCCCGATCATGCGCAGGCCCACAGCAATCGTGGCATCGCCCTGCGCGAGATGAAACGTCATGAGGAAGCGGTGCAAAGCTACGACGCCGCCATTGCGATTCAACCCGCTTATGTGGACGCGCACAGCAATCGCGCCGACGCGTTGAACGAAATGGGACGCCACGAGGCAGCGCTGGAAAGTTGCCTGCACGCGCTAGCGCTGGACCCGGGCTACGCATCGGCCCATTGCAACCAGGGCGTTGCATTGGTCGGGTTGGGGCGACTGCAGCAGGCCATGGCCAGCTACGACTGCGCCATCGCGCTGCAACCGCAATACCCGATGGCGTTCTACAACCGGGGCAACTTGCTGGCGCAACTGCATCGGCATGAGGACGCGATCACTTGTTACCGCCAGGCGATCGAGTTGCAGCCTGAGTCCTTCAATACCCACAACAACCTTGGCAACGCCCTGCTGGCGCTGAACCAGTTCGAGGCGGCGCTGCTCAACTACGAACGGGCCATCGAATTGCAACCGGACTGCGCCGATGCGCACAACAATCGAGGCGCTGCGCTGGTGGCCCTCGGCCGGATCGAGCAGGCACTGCAGAGCAACGACAAGGCGATCGGTTTGAGAGGTGATTTCGCTGGCGCCTTCAGCAACCGTGGCAACATCATGGCCGACCTGCGGCGGCATGATGAAGCGCTTGGATGCTATGACCGGGCGCTTCAATTGGATCCGGGGTATGCAGAGGCCTACAGCAACCGTGGCAATACATTGCGGGAAGTGCAGAAGTTGGAAGCCGCGCTGCAAAGCTACGACAAGGCGATTGAACTCAAACCCGAGTTTGCCTGCGCGCATTTGAACCGGGCCGAGGCGCTGGCCCAGAGCAAGCGCTACGAAGAGTCCATCCGCAGTTTCGACAGGGTCATCGACATCGACCCCGCTCACCCTTTGGTACAGGGGATGCGACTGCGTGCGCGGATGCAAATTTGTGACTGGCGCAGTCTCGAACATGAACTGTCGCGGCTGGAGCGAATGCTGGAGAAGGGCGAGGCCGCCTCCATGCCTTTTCCGGTGCTTTTCATGACGCATCGGCTGGCACTGCAGCGCAGCGCGGCGGAAGCGTTCATCCGGGACAAGTACCCGCCAAGGGATACCTTGGGAGCAATGGCCCGTCGGCCGGCACGAGACAGAATTCGCATCGGCTATTTCTCGTCCGACTTCCAGAACCATGCCGTCGCCTATCTCGCGGCCGAGTTGTTCGAGTTGCACGACCGGTCGCGCTTCGAGTTGGTCGGGTTTTCGCTCGGCCCGAAGGTCGATGACGAGATGCGCCGTCGCATCAAGCCGGCTTTCGACCAGTTCGTCGAAGTGCAAACACTGGGCGATGATGAGCTTGCACGGCTCGCGCGCAAAATGGAAATCGACATCGCGGTGGACCTGAATGGATTCACCGCCGGCAGCCGGACGGGTGCGTTCGCGGCTCGCCTGGCGCCGATCCAGGTGAATTACCTGGGCTATCCAGGCACCATGGGAGCGCCCTACTACGATTACATCGTCGCCGATCACACCATCATCCCGGACCGCCACCGCACTGGCTATAAGGAAAAAATCGTTCGCCTTCCCCACAGCTACCAGGTCAACGACAGGCAGCGGTCGGTGTCGCTGAAGGCCTTTTCGCGCGCGGATGCGGGGCTGCCAGCCAAGGGCTTCGTGTTCTGTTGTTTCAACAACAACTACAAGATCACGCCGACCAGCCTGGACGCCTGGGCGCGCATCATGCAGCGCGTTGAGGGCAGCGTACTGTGGCTGTTCGAAGACAACCCCAGTGCAGCGCGGAATTTGCGGCATGAAGCCGAGCGCCGGGGCATAGCCGCAGAGCGTCTGGTGTTTGCAGGCCGCTTGCCCGCGTCCGAACATTTGGCCCGCCACCGGCTGGCGGACCTGTTCATCGACACATTACCCTACAACGCCCACACCACCGGCAGCGACGCGCTCTGGATGGGGCTGCCGGTATTGACCTGCATGGGAGAATCATTTGCGGGTCGGGTAGCCGCCAGCCTGTTGTATGCGGTCGGTCTGCCGGAACTGGTGACCCACGACCTGCAGCAATACGAAGCGCTGGCCATCGAGTTGGCCACCAATGCGGGCAGGCTCGAATCCATCAAGGCCAAGTTGATCGAGCAACGGGAGACGACACCGCTTTTCGACAGTCGGCTCTTTACCAAGCACATCGAATCGGCTTATGCGCAAATGCACAGACGACATATCGAGGACTTACCGCCCGACCATATCGATGTGGCCGCCTTATCGGGCATGGCCTATGGCAGCCTCGGAGCGTAAATGCGATGAGACGGCCAGAACATCCAAATGACAACTTGTGGGCGCCTGTAACCAAGGTCCCCGTTGACGAGGCCGCCTTGCGCGCCCTGGAAGCGAAACATCTCAATGAACCTCACCCGAACTGTTGAAACCATGTTGCGGCAGGCGCTCGCGGCCAAGGCTGAGCTGAGCAACGACGACCTGAACAATCTGCTGCGTCTGCTCGCCAAATGGCGGCACTCTTTGATCACCAATACCCAGATCGCGCAGCATGGCAATGCGGTGCAGGCTGGGCCCTTTGCCGGTTTGCGTTTCGTGGGGCAAACATCAGAGGGCTGCTCGGCACCGCGCCTGCTGGGTTGCTATGAACAGGAGTTGCATGCGCAGATCGAGCGCCTGATTGGCAAACCTTTTGATACGGTGCTGAATATAGGTTGCGCCGATGGCTATTACGCCGTCGGTTTGGCACGGCGGATGCCTGGCGTCACTGTGTTCGCCCATGATCTGAACCCGGCGGCACAGAGCGGTTGCCGGGCTGTGGCCGAATTGAACGGGGTTGCTGACCGGGTGCAAGTCGGTGGCTTGTTCGCCGCTGCCGACTTTGGCGCCTTTGCGGGCAAGAAGACCTGGCTCGTGATGGACATTGAAGGGGCTGAGCGCGAACTGCTGGACCCGCAAACCTGTCCGGCCTTGCTCGACATGACGGTGCTGGTGGAATGCCATGACTGCTTTGTGCCTGGCCTGAGTGCCGAAATTGCGCGGCGTTTCGCCGTGACGCATTCAATCCTGCGCATCGAGCATGCATTGGCGGCTACGCAATTGCCTGACTGGCTGCAGGGTCTGGGGCATCTGGACCATCTGCTGGCCACCTGGGAATGGCGCATGGGACCTACTCCCTGGCTGGTGATGGAGCCACGGCAATGAAGTCGCCCTCTTTCGCAATTTACTTTGCCGGTGACGCATACTCGACTGCCAACAAGATCATGGGTCGCCAGAGCGCCGGTAAAGCCTTTATGCGCGGCGTGGCGCGTACCTGGCCAACTGCCGATTTGCATGGTTTTGGTCAGGGGACTCGCTCCGCCCAGGCCATGCACAAGCAACTGGCCGGCGATGGCTATAGCGGTCAACTGAAGTGGATCGAAGTGCCAAACTGGGATGCGCTGTCCGAGGTTGGCGCCCTGTACTATCCGTCGCCGGTGGCCAAGGATTTCGCCTTTTCACGCAACGCCACCAATGCGGCGGCCTTGAGCTTCATGGGGGTGACTTTTACCCTCTCGTCCAATGCCGCCATGGACCAGGTCGCAGACTTGGTCTTGCCGCCATTCAAGCCTTGGGACGCAATGATCTGCATCTCACAGGCAGCGCTGGATTTTTCGACGCAGTTGCAGGACGAAATGAAGGCTTGGTGGTCGGCGCAGACCGGCGCGACTCGCTTCAATGCACCGCAGTTGCCGGTTATTGCGCTTGGTATTGATTGCCCGGCCTTCGCGCCGCAGCCGGGACTGCGAGAGAAGGCGCGCGCTGCGCTGGAATTGGGCGCCACTGATGTGGCTTTTTTGTTCTCCGGGCGCTTGTCGTTTCACGGCAAGGCCAACCCGGCACCCATGTACCAGGCATTGGAACAAGTGGCCAAGCAGGTTTCGGTGGTTTGCATCGAGGCGGGTGTTTTTCCGAACGAAGCGATTCGCGCTGGATTCATGGCCGCGCAACAGGCGCTGGCGCCTTCGGTGCGCTTCATCTGGGTGGACGGACAGGACGAGTTGCGCTACCGCCAAGCCTGGCAGGGGGCGGATGTGTTCATCTCGCTTTCCGACAATATTCAGGAGACCTTTGGCCTGACACCGTTAGAAGCGATGGCGGCGGCTCTACCGGTGGTGGTTTCAGACTGGAATGGTTACAAGGACACGGTGCGCGATGGCGTTGACGGGCTCCGAGTGCCAACGACCTTGCCGCCAGCCGGTATCGGCTCTGACCTGGCAATGCGCCAGGCGCTGGGCCTTGTTACTTATGATTTTTACATCGGAAGCACCAGTCTGGCCACGGTGGTGGACCCGACAGCTCTGGCTGCAGCCTGCATCAGTCTGGCGACGCAGCCCGAGTTACGAGCGCGCATGGGTGCCGCAGGTCTGGCGCGCGCCCGGTCCGATTTTGACTGGCCGGTGATTTTGCAGCGCTACACGGCATTGGCCGACGAGTTGGCCGTCATCAGGCGTGAGGCCGGGCCTCAGACGCCGGAACCCTGGCCGCAGCGCGCCGATCCCTTTGCACGCTTTGGCCATTTTCCAAGTCAGACCTTGGCTGGCAACTGGGGCGTCACCGCACGGCCTGGCGCGCTGGCGCGATTGCATGATCTGCTCGGGCTGGCGATGGCAAACTACGCTTTCAACGCAAGCCTGCTGCCGCGCGAGACGATTGTGAGCATGCTCGAACTGCTGGACAAGCATGGCGGGCAGACAGCCAACGCCCTGATCACATCCGCTGGCGCCGCGACCCCCACAGGCGTGCGCTGCTTGATGTGGCTGTGGAAATTTGATCTGGTGAGGATTGAGGCCAGCACGGCAAGCCCTTGACCCTAGATTCGGCAGTTGGCCACTCCCCACCGTCTCGGTGGCCGCAAGCCTTCATCGCCCAGGGTGCGGTGTGCCGTTGCGGTCGATGGTTGCGGTCTGCATGCGCCAGTTGCTGACGCCCTGCCTGGTGACATCCATCCAGAGCACCGCGCCGGTGTTGTTGTCGGGGTTGTCAAAGCCGTCAAACACAAAGTTGCCGAGGCTGTAGACGATCGGCTTGCCCTTGTAGGTCTCGGTATCCTGGACCACATGTGGGTGGGTTCCGACCACGGCGTCGGCGCCGGCATCGATCATCAGCCGGGCCAACTGACGCTGACGGGCATTGGCCGTCGACTCATGCTCCTGCCCCCAATGCATGAAGGGGATGACCAGATCGGCCTGCAGACGCGCCTGGCGGATGTCCCAGACTACCTGTTGGTCCTCGCTCCAGGCCACGCCCGCATAGTCGTCGCCGGCCTCGAATGAACGCGGCATGAATTCGTCATAACCGAGCAGGGCAATCTTGATGCCCTTGCGTTCGATGATCAGCGGACGGTGCGCCTGGCGCAGGTCGCGACCACCGCCGAAATAAGGCAGGCCCGCTGCTTCCAGCCGCCCGAGCATCTCGACGAAGGCGCTGCGCCCATAGTCACCCGAATGGTTATTGGCCAGCGAGACCGCATCGACATGCCGCTTGAGTAGCGGCAGCACGCTGGGCTTGGCGCGAAAGGTCCAGGGTTTGCCGGGGATTTCCTTGCCGCCCTTGGCGATCACGCATTCAAGATTGGCCACGCGCAGGTCGGCGCTGTCGAGCAGCTTTGCAAAAGGCTTGAAGGGGTCGCCACCGCGGCCGATCAAGCGCCCTGGGCCATCGGCCAGCATCACGTCGCCGACCCAGGCGACGCGCACCACTGGTTCGGACGGTAGCGGCTGGGCTTGGCTTGGCATACTCGGCCACATTGCCGCCAGCCCGAGCAGCGCCGAAATTGCCATGCTGCGCTTCATGGCCGCCCCCGCAATGCGCAACCGTAGCGCAACTCACGCCCGAGCACGCTCGAATAGACATGGGACCAGCCGGTCAAGGCCGGCAATTCCGCCTGCAAATTGAACGGCGGCTCGATCCTCAGCTGCTGACTGATTTTCGGAGCGCCAGAACCGGTCAGGTCATAGACGGTCAGGCTGATATGTTCGATCTTTTCGGCGCTACCCAGCACCACGGCCTTGAACCGAAAGCGCCCTTCGAAGGTCTCCGCAGCAAAGGCATAAGGGTCGGCCGCAGCGCTGTGGCGCAGAACGCGGGTTTCGCTGCCATAACGCAGCTCGCAGACCAGTTCCGGCCCGGCCCAGGCGCAAGTCGCTGACAGGCCGGCCAGCAGGAGACCGGTCAAATCCCGGATAAAACCGCAAGTCAAGAAATCGCTTATCCGCATGATTTGTTGTTGCCGGCCAATCGGCCCACCGGGCTGACTGTAATACAGGCGGCGCGATGCAGCGGGTCAGCAACAGCCCGGCTTCGAGCCAATGCAGCAGTTGAACCTTTAAAACAGAAGCGCCGGGGCCGGAGTGATCCTGGGACAAACTTAGTACAGTACAGGGGCGCATCGTTGCCGATGCAGTGGCACCGTTGAATGGGCTGATGGCGGGAAGTAAGTTGAGGCCAGGGCAAAAATGAACAAACGCAAACCACCGCAAGTTCCGAAGAAAAACGAAGTTTCCATCGTCCGCTCATCAGCGGCTGAATAT
>CAIJIT010000149.1 GCA_903820745.1 uncultured Burkholderiales bacterium | reverse complement strand
CTGAATCAGTTCAACTCCACCTTCGCCTTCTTGATCAACTCGGCCCAGTAGCGGGTTTCCTTGCGGATGAATTGGCCGAATTCTTCGGGGCTACCGGTGACCGGGTCGACGCCTTGGGCCACCAGCTTTTGCCGGATCACCGGGTCTTGGAGGATCGCGTTCAGTTCATGGTTGAGCTGGGTGACGATCGCTGGCGGCATGCCGGCCGGGCCGATCAGGCCGTACCAGGTTGACATGTCGTAGCCGGGCACACCGGCCTCGGCCAGGGTCGGGATCTGCGGTGCGGCGGCCGAGCGTTTGGCGGTCGTCACGCCCAGGGCTTTGAGCTTGCCGCTCTGGATGAAGGGCAAGGCGCTGGGCAGGTTCGGGAAGCTCATCGCGACCGTCCCCGAGAGCAGATCCGGCAACAGGCTGCCGGTGCCCTTGTACGGGATATGCACCAGGTCCAGCCCGGCCATCTGCTTGAACACCTCGGCCGACAAATGCACCGAAGCGCCGCTGCCCGAAGACGCGAAGTCGAGCTTGCCCGGGTTGGCTTTGGCGTAGGTGATCATTTCCTTGACGTTGTTGAACGGCGAACTGGCCGGCACGACCAGCACATTGGGTGCGCTGAGCACCTGACTGATCGGGGTGAAGTCCTTTACCGGGTCGTACTTCGCATCCTTGTACAGCGCCGGGTTCACCGCATGGCCGATCGAGGTGTAGAACAGCGTGTAGCCATCGGGCGCCGACCGCGAGACAAATTCGGTGGCGATATTGCCGTTGGCACCGGCGCGGTTTTCGATGATGACGGTCTGCCCCATGCGGCTGCTCATCGCCATGCCGAGGATGCGCGCGATGCTGTCGGCGCTGCCACCCGGGGTGAAGCCGACGACGATCTTGATGGTCTTTTCCGGATAGGCGGCCAGCGCCACCAGCGGCAGCAGCAGCGCGCCAAGCGCGAAAAATTTTTTCAGCTCAATCATGGGTTTTTTCCAGCAAGGGGATGTTCGATAGCTTTTCCAACTCGGCATGCGAAAGACCGTCAACCCGGTCGATCACCAGCATGCCCTGCGGCGTGATTTCCAGTGTTGCCAGATCGGTGTAGACCCGTGTCACCACGCCGGCACCGGTCAGCGGATAAGTGCATTGCTCGACCAGCTTGGAAGCGCCCGATTTGGTCAGATGCTCCATCATCACGAACACCTGTTTGGCGCCGAAAGCCAGGTCCATCGCGCCGCCAACGGCCGGGATCGCGTCGGGGTCCTGCGTGCGCCAGTTGGCCAGGTCGCCCTTGACCGAGACCTGGAAGGCGCCGAGCACGCAGATGTCGATATGGCCGCCGCGGATCATCGCGAATGAATCGCCATGGTGAAAAATCGACCCGCCCTTGAGCAAGGTGATGTTCTGTTTGCCGGCGTTGACCAGGTCCGGGTCGATCTGGTCGCCGGTGGCCAACGGGCCCATGCCGAGGATGCCGTTTTCGCTCTGCAGGATGATTTCCTTGTCGGGCGGCAGATAGTTGGCAATCGACATCGGCTGACCGATGCCCAGGTTGACATAAGCGCCGTCGGGGATGTCCTGGACGATGCGCTGCGCGATCTGCGCGGTCGTTCTCGGGGTGTATGTGCTCAAGATGCTGCTCCGTCTTCGAGAACCACGCGTTTGACGTAAATGCCCGGTGTGATGATGTTCTCGGGGTCGAGATCACCGAGTTCGACGATCTGCCGCACCTGCGCGATCGTGCAGCGCGCAGCGGTCGCCATCAAGGGACCGAAATTGCGGCCTGAGCGGCGATAGGTCAGGTTGCCCCAGCGGTCGCCACAGCCGGCCTTGATCAAGGCGTAGTCGGCATGGATCGGAAACTCCAGCACCTGCTCGACGCCGTTGAGGATGCGGCTTTCCTTGCCCTTGGCGAGTTCGGTGCCGGCGCCGGTCGGGGTGAAGAAGGCGCCGATGCCGGCGCCCGCAGCGCGAATGCGTTCGGCCAGCGTGCCCTGGGGAACCAGTTCGAGCTCGAGCTTGCCGGCGCGGAACAAGTCGTCAAAGGCGGTTGAGCCCGGTTGACGCGGGAAGGAACAAACGACCTTGCGCACCTGGCCAGCCAGCACCAGTTTGGCAATGCCGATGCCGCCGCTGCCGGCGTTGTTGCTGACGATCGTCAGGTTCCTGGCACCTTGCGCCGCCAGCGCGTCGAGCAGGCTGGTCGGCAAGCCGGCCCCGCCGAAACCCGACACCAGAATCGTCGAACCATCCTCTATATCGGCCACCGCCTCGGCGGTACTGCCAACTATTCTGTTGATCATCGAATGCTTTCCATTTGGAATTTCATGGCTGGACCGGGGTGAACACCGGCACCGGGAATTCTCCGTCCGAAGGCTTGAACAGCAGGCACACCGCTTGGCCGATCGCCAGCGTCTCGGGGTCGCAGTCGACGATATTGCTGAGCATCGTCGGTCCTTCGTCGAGCGTCACGAAGGCGACCACATAGGGCGGCTTGGCATGGCGCATCACGCTGAAGGAGTAGATCACGCCGCTGCCCAGGCCCGCCTGCCATTGGGTCTCGCTGCTGAAACAAAAAGGGCAGGTCGGGCGTGGGTACCAATGCGCCTTGTCGCAGGCGCTGCAACGTTTGACCAAAAAGCGGCCTTCCTTGGCCGCTTCCCAGAAGGGGAGTGAATCCACCGTGGGGATCGGTGCCGCCAGCAGGCGTGAGTTGTCGATCATCGGAATTCCCGAGAAACCCCGCCATTCATGGCGGGGAGGTAGAGGGGCAGCCCGTGAGGGCTGCTGACGGTGCAGAG
>CAIJIT010000148.1 GCA_903820745.1 uncultured Burkholderiales bacterium | reverse complement strand
GCAAAGAAGTCGTCCACCTCGGCAATGCCACAAGCGCGTACCTCGGCCAGGGGCCCGTGCGCAATGACTTTGCCGCCGCCGACCATGACCACGCCATCGGCAATCGCTGCAATACTCGCGAGTTCATGCGTCACCAGCAGCACGGTCATGCCGAGCGTATCGCGCATCTGCAGCAGCAAGGCGTCCATGGCGGCAGCGGTCACGGGGTCAAGGCCGGCTGACGGCTCATCGCACAGCAACATCTCGGGATCCAAGGCTAATGCCCGCGCTAGGCCTGCCCGTTTGCGCATGCCGCCGGACAGTTCAGCCGGGTACATGTGCTCGGCCTGGCTCATGTCGACCTGGGCCAACTTGCAGCGCACCAGTTCGCGCACGGCCGCGTCGGGCATGGTGTGGCGTTCGCGGATGGGCAGTGCCACATTTTCGCCAACCGTCAAGGAACCGAACAGCGCTCCATTTTGAAAAAGAACGCCAATTCGCCGCATGAGCGCCCCGCGCGGCGCTTCCTCGAGCTGGTGGATCGGCTGGCCCAACAGTTCGACCGTGCCGGCACCTATTTCCGCAAGACCAAGAATCCCTTTGAGGAGCGTGGACTTGCCAGATCCACTGCCGCCCAAGATGGCGACGATCTCGCCCTTGCGCAGAGACATGTCGACGCCGTCCAGCACAGTCTTGGTGCCGTAGCGCACGACAATTCCTTGAACTTGCAGCATAAGATCTTTGTCCTTGCCAGCGGTTTCGCCTAGTGGCTCGGGGCTAGATTCAGTTGAAGGTACGGTATGCGACACGGGGACTCCAAGCGCTTGAGCCGGGCCATTTCAGCCAAGGACAATGTAGAACAACACACTGAAAAGACTATCAGCGACGATAATGAAGAAGATCGCGGCGACCACCGAGGCCGTCGTGGCTCGGCCGACTTCCTGGGCGCCGCCGCGCACGCCCATGCCGTGGTACAGACCTATCAACGCGATTCCCCAGGCGAAATCGATGCTTTTGACCATGCCGGTGGCGAGGTCTTTGCTCACCAGTGCATCCACGGTCTTTTGCAAGTAGGGCATGGGCGCGATGCCCAGGTAGACCATGCCCACCGCCCAGCCGCCCAAGATGCCCAGTAAGTCCGCGAAAAGTGTTAGTAAAGGCACGGTGATCAACATCGCCACCAGCTTTGGCACCGCGACATAGTCCACGAATGAAATGCCCATGACTT
This sequence comes from uncultured Burkholderiales bacterium, assembly GCA_903820745.1. GTDB lineage: Bacteria > Pseudomonadota > Gammaproteobacteria > Burkholderiales > Burkholderiaceae_C > Paucibacter_A. The sequence continues at coordinate 301 of CAIJIT010000148.1, read as the reverse complement.
GCAGGGCGTCGACCTCTTCGCCCACCTTCATCGTCGCTACTTCGGAAGTGATGGACGAACCCGAACGACCGGCGACCAGGATGGCGGTGATAAGGGGCCCCATCTCGCGCACCATGGAAATCGCTGTCAACGTAGCCACATAGATGGCAGCACCGAACTGCCGCAACTGGTAGGCCGACTGAAAAGCCAACGTTAGGCCAATCAGAAAGGTGATAAGCCCCACAATACCGAGCGCTTGGGACCCCATGAGGCTGGATTGTTGAGCCAAGGCGCTCCAGCGAATTCGCTTTGGATGCAGCAG
>CAIJIT010000147.1 GCA_903820745.1 uncultured Burkholderiales bacterium | reverse complement strand
GTGAGAGTTTGCATGATCGTGATGTGAACGCTGCTCGCAATATCCTGTCAAAGTTCAGAGCCGGCTGCGGACATGCAGCCCCTGCAGAGGGAATCCCCGCCCTTTAGGGCGGGGAGGATGTCAAGCGCGCGACTTGTCTGCGCGGCACCATCACCAGGTCGCCATCAATCCGCGCCAGGACTCCGTAATCGGACAGGGCGAAGAGTTTTCCATCGACCGACCGATGATTGAAAAATGGATCGACAATGGGCGGACTGATCGACGGGGCCTTGCCCCAATTGGAGCTCGGAACGTGACGCATATCCAGCGTAATCTTGATGCCGGTTTTTACAAACTTTGCCCCAAGTCTTCATGAGAACCGCCTTTCGTCCCCTGAAGTCAAACAAATTAGCAGTCCCGGGCGGGCTTGAAATGCCGTTTCGTCGCAGGCGCATCAAGCTGATCGGGATGGTGATGCTGGTTTTGCACGCTGTCTTGCTGGTGTTTGGCTCGGCTGCCTTGGTGAATCGGTATTCGAATGATCAGAAGGCAGCGCTCGACTTGGCCAATGTACAGGTTGATGTGCTGGTTGAACGAGTCACCAGATTTTCGGAAATCGAGCCCAGCAACAACCGGGTGTTGGAGCGGGTTCGGGAACTGACGGTCGACCCGCGCCGGTTGTTGGTCAGGGTGTTTGGTGCAGATGGAACACTGCTGTTCAGATCGGGTCAGGCTTTTGAGTTGAAGGCGCCTGGCATCGATGTCTCCACCAGCAGGGTCGGGCGCAGGATCGACCTCGAGCGAGGTCAGTTGACAAGATGGGCGCCTTTGGGTGCGCTGGGCAATGTCGTCATGATCGACATGGATCTGGATCCCGTGCAGGCAGATGCGAGATTGCGAACCCTGCGAGACTTGGCGATCACCGGGTCGACTGGCTTGGTCGGGCTGCTGGTGCTCTGGCTCTTGCTAGCCGTCCAGTTGCGCGAACTGACCGCCATGGTCGATCAGGCGCGAGGCGGGCCCAGCAAGGAGCCGGGTTGGTGGGCGAGTCGCGAGGTCGTTGAAGTCCACGATGCCATGCAATTGCTGCGTCAATCGAAGCTGGATCTGGCGCGTCAGCATGATCAGATGATGACGGCCTTGCTGGCGGTTAGCAATGCTGCTCCTGACGCGATGCTGGGCTGCGATGAACGCGATCGAATCGTCATCTGCAACCGGGCGGCCGAAAACATCTGGGCTGATTCATCGGGTGTATTGGTCGGGCAGTCGATGAGAAGTTTCCTCAGCCCCGATGGTCGCGCTGCATTCAAGGCTGAAATGCGGGCGATGCGCAAGGCCGGTGCAAAGGCAGAACAGAATCGGACCTGCGAGACCGTCCTGCTATCGAACGACGGCAAGCGTGTGCCAATGCGTGTCACCCTTAGCATGACCGAACTCGACGGCCGCCCGATGTTGGTGTTGCATTGCGTCGACCGCAGCGGCGAAATCGATACCACCCGTCAGCTTGGCGCAGCCTTGGCGCAGGCGCGTGGTGCGAATGAGGCCAAGAGCCGTTTTCTGGCCACCGTCAGCCATGAAATCCGGACGCCGCTGAATGGCTTGCTGGGGATGCACGACCTGCTGGCGCGCACCTCGCTCGATGCCGATCAGCGCGGTTTGGCTGACACTGCGAAATCCTGCGGCAGGCAATTGCGAAAATTGCTTGACGATGTGCTTGATCTATCCAAGATCGAAGCCGGCAAACTGGAACTCGAAAACAAGCCGTTCGACGTGCAGGAACAACTGGGGCGGGCGGTGCGGCTCTATGCGGCAAGCGCCGAAGAGCGAGGCCTGGAACTGACGGTGGACTGGCATACCCCGCAGCGCATGCTGCTTGGCGACTCATTCCGGATTGTCCAGGTGCTGAACAATCTGATCGACAACGCGTTGAAATTCACTGAAAAAGGCAGCATAGCCGTCGAGGTTCATACTGAATTGCTCGCAACTGATGCCGAAAGCTGCGAACTCTGGGTCAGTGTGGCCGATACCGGGTCGGGAATTCCGCCGGCGCGGATGTCGCGCATCTTCGAGGTCTTTACGCAGCAGGATGAGACGATCACGCGCAAGTTTGGCGGCAGCGGCCTGGGTTTGTCGCTGTGCCGGCAACTCTGTCAGGCCATGGGGGGCAATATCGCCGTGGCTGCAAGACCGGGCGGTGGCTCAATGTTCACTTTTCTGGTGCGCTGCGGGGCAGCCCATGACATGGCGCCTTTCCAGGAGACGCGTCCGGCCGAAGATGCCGAGGTCGCGCTGCTGGTCGGTCGCCGCGTGCTGGTGGTTGATGACAACCGGGTCAACCAGACGCTGCTGTCGCGCTGGTTGCGCCAGGCCGGCATGGATGTCACCCAGGCCTATGACGGCGCTGCCGGCCTCGGTGCGGTGACTGCCGCGCCGTTCGATGTCGTGCTGATGGATATGTCGATGCCGGTGATGAACGGGCTGGAGGCGACTGCTGCGTTGCGTGCTTTGGCGCAGTCCGAGCACGAGCCGCGCTTCGCGACGACGCCGATCATCGGCATTTCAGCCAATGCGATGGCGGGCGATCGCGATGCCTGTTTCGCGGCCGGCATGAACGCCTATGTCACCAAGCCGATCAAGCGTGAAGAGCTGTTGACCAGCATCGTTGGCAACCTGGGCCCGCGTCACGTTGGTATTGATAGCCATAATAGCAATGAAAAAATTGCTGAAGTTTAATTAAAGCGGCATAATCGGTTTAATTGGTGTAATCGAAGTCGCGCGGCAGGAGCTCGGGCTTGCGTACTGCGCCGACTTGCACAACGAACCGGATGCTTCCAATGTCTGCCCAAGATAACCCTTCCGAAGACGGCCTGGTGCCGCTGCTCGAGACGAGTCGCGTTTGCGAGGACATGGGCATTGACGCCGAGGGCTATGCTGAACTAGTCGACATATTTCTCGAGGATCTGCCTGCCTTGCGGACCGCCATTGCTTCGGTGACCGCGGATGATCTCGAATCGTTCGCCCGCCAGTGTCACGAGCTTTGCACCACCCTGGGCGTGATCGGCGCGAGTCGGGCCATGCTGACTTCGCGCCGGCTCGAACGCGACTTGCGTAGCGGGGTCCAGATTGACCTGGAACTTGCTGCAACGGGTCTGCTGCACGAACTCGACACCGTGGCGGGTTTGCTCGCCGCTGACTTCAGCGGGCAAAAGCGCTGAATCGCGGCCCGCTCGATATTACGTTGCTGCCAGCCTGCTGGTCGAGATGCAATTTATGAAGTTTAAATTAGTAAAACTGTTAAACTAAGACGATGAACAACCAAGTTCAAAGTCAGCAGATTTTTTTGCTTAGCTCGCCGATGTTTCCGGATCCGGTGTCGTCTGCACTCGGTGAATCGTCGCAGCATGGCTTGCAGTCGGTTGAATTGCCAGTCGGCGCATCGTTGCAGGGTTGTCTGACCGCGCTGCAGGAAGCCGCTTCGCCTGATTGCGGATTCGTCGGCGTGGGCTTGGTCGGAACCTTGTTGCTCGGGCTTGCGGCGCTGTGTGGGCCTGGCTCAGGTGTGCGGGTGCTGGCTTTGTTTCCTTATCTCGGCGTGGATACCACCGTTTACGGGGTCAATGATGTCGCCACGATCTGGGCCAGTCGCTGGCTGGCGTTGGGACGGATGCCTTTGACCAGATCCTTGATGGACCGGGTGGCGGTGAGTCCGGCGCCGCTGGGCCTCGAGCATGTCTATGCGCCCGGCAGTCTGTCCTGGGCCAAAGCCGCCGCCGCGATGGACAAAGTCGACTTTGTCAGCTTGATCATGCCGGTGCGCTGCCCGACCACGGTCGTGCTCAACCTGGCGGCCGAGCGTGTCGACCTGGAACGTGCCCGGGTGATGTTGCCGGCACTCAACGATGAAGTGCAGTTGGCGGCCTTTGATCCACGCGCTGAGTCGCTGGCGGCCAGGGTGCAGGCTTGGGCAATCGGTGGATCTTTTGAAAACGCGCAAGCGCTGAGGGCAGCTTGAACATCATGCAGGACTTCAGTGCCGGCTACCAGGTCGTGATGATCCTGGCAGCACTCGCTCTGGGCGTGGCAGCGGTCGGTGTCTGGATGGTCGGCGCGGAACGGCGCAAACTGAAGCGTCGGATTGAACCGGGCACGGCGCCTGAGGCGACCCCTGTCGATGCGTCGGTGGACGCGCTGCAGTTGTCGCTGACAAGCTTGCAGCGTTTTGACAGTCTTCAGCAAGACTTGCGTGCACGCTTGCAGCAGTCGCGCGGCGAAATGGAATCTGACCGGACCAATGTCGGATCGGCCGTGCAGTTGATGAAGCGTGCAGCGATAGAAATGCGCTTGCCGGAAACCGTTTACGAAATTTACGAGAGTTTGCGTCTGCTGCCGAAAAAGTCGCTGGAGGCCCAGGCGGCAGATCGGGACTGGCATCGCCAGGTCGGGATCGAACCCGCCTCGGCGATGATTTTCGAGGAGGCTGTGCGCTACTGCGCGGTGGATTTCAGTTTGGGCGCGCGCGAGTTGCGCATCAGCGGCAGGAGCTACGAGTTGTCGCGATCGAGTTTTGATGAATTGACCCTGTTTGACAAGCGTGAAACGGCGGTGCTGACTGTCCGTGTCAAGCTGACTGCAGATCGGGTCTCGGTGCTTGAAACCGCGGTGATGAGTTACCGCCCGGGCGCCTGGGTCAGCATGTTGTCAGAAGTGCGCGTCCGCATGGACGAACGGCGTGAGCGTCTGTTGCTGGGTAGCAGGCATCGCGACATTGAAAAAATGCGAGCTGATTTCGGCTTGAATATGAACGTTCAGAATGTGAGAACTGCACGATGATTGGAAAATTATTGGCTCGTTTGCGCCCCAAAGGGCCAACGCCAGCTTCGGAGCATGGTCAACACGCGGCTGATCCCTTGGGCGCGCAACATGAAACGGTGCGCAAGCAGCGCATTTCATCATTGCTGGAGGACTTCACCAAGCGCTTGCGCGGTCGTTCAGCCGCCAAGACTGAAGGCCTGGTCCACGTCACGGCCGGAACCAAGCCTTTCGTTACGCCAGCCAAAGCCGGATTGCGCAGCATGAATCAATGGTTCGGATTGCTCGGCCTGCTGGGAAGCGCAGGACTGGTGATCTGGGTGATGGCTTCAAGCTGGAGCCTGGTCTCGGCCAGCCGGGGCCTGGAACATCATGTCCTGCCTATCCCGAAGCTGAGCCAGTTCCCCATCATGGAGCACAAGGCCTTGTTGACGGTGGATCGGCTCAGCCCTGAATTGCAGCTCGCCATGACGCCCGACGAAGACCGGCTGCTGCGGGCGATCCGCAACGTGGCAACTTTCGAAAATGCCCGTGCCGAGCAGACGCTACGTGCCACCAGGGCGGAAGTACAAGCCGTGGTGGAAGGCAGCGCGGCGGAGTTGGCCAAGGTCGAAGTCGGCGATGTGATCAAACAGGTCAATGGCAAGCCGGCAGGCTATGTCTGGGATGTCTACAAGACGATGTCGGATCGGCCCTTGCGTTTGCTTGAGCTGAATGTGCTGAGGGGCACCGAATTGCTCAATTTGACGCTGAGCTTGAAGGAAGGTAGCACCTTCGACATGTCCAACCATGGCTTGCTGTTTGCCGTGCCACAACATGTGCGCTATATCGGTCAGACTGATGCCTCTCGATTGACCGAACAATTGCGCGCTGCTTATGTCGACAATGTGCCGCAAGAATGGCGTCGCAACTATGTGGAAGGCCTGTTGGTGGTCAGCAATGAACTGGTGGGGAATCTGACTCGCCTGAGCGGCACCGCCTACAACGCACCCGACTATCTGCGCATCGAAGACCTGTTGGTCTGGTACCACAGCACCTTCAATGAATCGCTGACACAGCACCGCATTGGCGACGACCGGATGCGCGCAAGGCAGACCTCGGCCTTGCTTCAGCTTGGCTGGGGCTTATTGGCTGGCGGCCTGGCGATGTTGTTTGCGCTGGCCTTGCAAGCCCGGTCACGTTGGGCCAATTGATGAACCGACCGCGAGTCCTGCGCGTGCGTATCGATGCGGCCATCGTCGAGTTGCCGGCCGCTTCCGTGCGGCGCATCGGTCGCATCGGCCGGGCCGACTGGGTCGGGCTTGATGCCCACGGTGGGCAGTTGCAGGTGGCGGCCACCGACCATGGCCCGGTCATCGTTGTTGCAGCGCCGGCTCTGCTGGAAATCGATGCAGTTTCGCCTCATCCTGCCTGGGCCGTCGTGTTGAGCGAGGGCGGGCCCTTGTTGGCGGTCGCCGTCTGCGAGGTTCTTGGCTTGGCCTTCAGCGGGGACGCCTTGGCTGCACCCGCCAAACATTCATTCTGATTCAAACATTGCCATGGCACTTAAGCGATCACAACGAAGAAACATCGAACCCGTCGTCGCCGGCCTGTGCTTGCTCGCGTTTGCAGCGCTCTTGCTGGCTCTGGTACTGAGTCAGGCGCGCAATCAACGCCAGCAGCTAGCCGCCGACTTCTACCAAATCAACCTGCGCGCCCAGCATCTGCTCGACCGTCCGGCACCATTGGACACAGGCTACGGTCGCGAGCTCGGACTACTCGGTGAGAAGAGCGCAGCCCTGGGGCGTGATTTGGGTGGTTGGTCCCTCGGTGATGTTGCTTTGCAGAAGAACAACACCGAGGAGGCGTATCGGGGTATCCAGGCCTTGCTGGCACAGGTCAAGGGCTTTGAGCGTCTGGCCAAGTTGCTGCAAGACCTGGACGGATTGGATGCCCAGCCGGGGCAATTGCTGCAGGGTCTGCGCAACGATGATGCAACCGTCAGTTCGACCAAGCGAGTGCGCGGTTTTCTGGCGGATTGCCTGGCACGTGCAGTCAATCCAAGGCCTTATGAGCGCGTCCAACTGAGCATGCCGGACATGGTCAAGCGTCTGCAGGAAGCCGTGGCGCTGCTCGACCAATTCCAGTCGCGTCGCAGCCAAGTGCTGTCCTTGCTGAGTGATGCCGAGCAACGTGCGGCCAGCGCCGCCCTGACGCCTGACGATCTGCCGATCGAGTTGCTCACCTTGCTGGCGGTCTTGACTGCGGTGATCGCAGCCTGGCGGGCCACCCGTCTGGTGGCGCCCGAACCGGTTCCTGAGTCCTTGCCTGCGCCGCGGGCCGGTCAAAGCGAGCTGGACTTCAAACTGCCCGCTGTGCCGGCCGAGCCGGTGGCCGAAACCTGGCAGGTCGTGGCGCCGGATCCCGCGTTGGCCGAAGCTGCAGCCGAGGCCGCTGCAGCCGCCGCCGAGAAATGGGAGGACCTGCGCCTGGCTATCAACGAGGCTTGCGACGCAAGCTGGACGCTGGAGATGCGCGCTCGCTCGCTGGTCGACGACACGCTCGACACGCCGCACCAGGCTCAGGACGAAGTCGTTGCCGATCTGCTCGCCTTGTCGGAGTTGCTGCAGCGTTCGCGTGAAGGCACGGTCAATATCGCGCTGGACCTGCTGGCTGAAGGGGCTGACGAAGACCGGGTCGAAGCTTTCGAGGGCCTGGATCTGCATCTGGTGCAGAGCATCGATGCACTGGCCAGGCTTGAAACCCTGCGGCGCAGCAGTGGTGACATGGCCGAGATGACCACTGTGGTGTCGAGACGTGATCTGGTCCGTCTGCAGTCCGAGGTACAACATCTGGCCCAACAATTGGGCATGCTGCGCAACAATCTCGATGTTGAAGCTTCTGACTCTGGCGAGTTCGGAGCTGGCAACAGCGTGGCGCTGCAGGGCTGACTATGGCAGCAGCAGTTCTGTCCGAGCTTTTCCTGATTGACGCGCAGCAGCTTGCTGGCGAGTTGCAGCGCTTTGTGCGCGGCGCCAATGGCGCCACCCCGATCGCCACGGCAAGTTCGGCGGATGCCTTGGCTGATCTGCTGCGCACCCTCGAATTGCCGGCTTATTCAAGTTGCAGCCGGACCTTGTCGCGCAGCTTGCTGGCCAGGCCTGCGGTCACCGATGCCGACCGCAAACGCGCCGCTAGCCTGACCGAGCGTTTGGTCAACGTGCTGGGTGCCTTGCGCGTTCAGCAAGTCGTCGACGACGACCCGGATTTTGCCGCAGGCTGGCTGGCGCAGTTTCCAAAAACCGAAGCGCTGCCTGGCGAATATGAAATCGCTGCCGAGCCGCCACCAGCGCCGAGACCCAGCGAGACGGCGCCCGCGCCTGTTCATGTCGATGTTGAAGCCGAAGCTGCGTTGCGCGCGGTCGCCACGGCGCAGGCCAGGCGCTTGCATGACAGCCTCGCCGAAGCCAATCCATCCAGCCGATCAGGCATCGAACGCGTGATCGCACAACTGCTTGGTCAGGTGCGGGTCTCTTGTGCTGAAATCGGCGGGCATCAATTGCCAGCCGGGTTGACCCTGTCGGCCGAGGGTTTTGATGCCTTGAGTCTGGCTGTCAATGCATTGCCGCAAGCGAGGTCGGTCACGGCAGCGATCAATGCAGGTGTCTTCAGCCTGGATCTCGATGCCCTCAAGGCTGATGCAGCGGCGCTCGAGCATGCGGCGGTGACCTTGGCCCATTTAGGCGGGCGCATCGACAAGATACCCACCGGGATACGCTTGAGCCTGCCCTGTGATACCCAGCGACCGAAGGTCGTGGTGCTGCAGGTCCAGCAGGGCTGGGTGGCTGTTCATGCGCTGCAATTCGAAAACCTCAGCATCGCCAAAGGTCCGGCTTCGAGACCCAAGTCGATGGTGCTGAGATTGCGCTATGGCTCGGATGACAGGATATTGAGCCTGACCGGCAGCGGTAAATCGGCGGAAGCGCCAGCTTCTGCCTGGCGCTATGAGTTGCCTCCCGGAAATAGCTGGTTGTTGCCTGGGGACTGGCAGGCCATGGTCAGGGATTCTTCCGGGCGCGTGATGCCGCTGCTGGCCGGTGGTGTGCACGCAGCCCCGGCACCGGCGCCCGCGCCGGTGAAGGCTGTCACCCGGAAGGCGCGCAAGTGAGTTGGTGCCGGAACTGGGGCTTCGCCGCTGGATTTCTTTTTCTCAGCCTTTGGGCAGTGGCAGCCGTCGCAGCTGCCAATCCCAATCAATCGCCAACCGCGGCAAGTAGCGCGCAGCCTGACGATTGGCGGCGCCTGATCGAACGCTATATCCAGCGCCAGGCAGGCGCCAGCGGCTTGCGTATCCAGGTTGATATTCCTCCGGATGAAGCCGGCCCGCCGGCTTGCGGCAAAGCCCCCCGCTTTGTGGAAGTTCAGCGAACACGCTGGATCGGCCCGCAGAACATCGGATTGCAATGCGATACTCCAACGTGGCGCTGGTCGGTGAATTTGCGGGTGCGTGGTTTCAGCCAGGTGGTGCAGACGAGTCGGGCGGTGCCTGCGGGTCAATTGCTGGGGCCAGAGGATATATTGCAGGTCGAATCTGACCTGGCGACCGAGCCAACAGGTGTGCTGACCGACCTGGCGCAGGCCGTCGGGCGCGAAACGACGAGGCCGCTGCGTGAAAATACCAGCCTGACGCTAAACACATTGCGCGTTCCGGCCGTTATCAACGTAGGAGATCGGATTACCGTGCGGGTTGTAGGCAAGGCCTTCCAGATCACTGCGGATGGCGTGGCGCTGCAAAAAGGCGCAGTTGGAGATACCATCCGGGTCAAGTTGAGCGAAGGCAAGACGGTTTCCGCAAGCGTGGTGCGTGCTGGCCATGTTGATGTAACACTTTAAATGGTTGTGATGATGAATATCAAAACACTGACGGATGGTTTGGCAGGCAGCGCGCGAAGCGGGGCAGCGCCGTCAGTGAAAAGTGATGGCGGTGTCAACAATCCGGTCAGTACGACCCGAACCGCAGCCGCCACTGAAACTGTTGCGTCCGGTCCGGCCGTCAGCGTCAAGGTTTCTGACATTGCTGCCGGCACCCTGGCTGCCGTCGTCTCGAGCACCGAGTTCAGTGACAACCAATTGCTGGTCACGCTGAAACAGCGGATCAAGTCCGGTACATTCCAGATCGATTACGAAGGACTGGCGCATTCGCTGGTCGAGGATGCCTTGCAGTCGATTGGTCAAAAGCTTCAGACCAAGGGCTGATCGACGTCGATCATGAGCAAGGAAGCTACGTTGTTGCATTTATTGAAGGCGCTGGGTAACTCGCTAGCGCGGCAACGGGAATTGCTGGAGAGCAACCAGCTTGACGATCTGGCGCAGATCAATGGTGACCTTGAGCAGGGCTATGCGACCCTTGAGGCCAGTCCGGGTGGTTTTGCCGCTTTACGCGATGAAATTGAAGCCAAACCCGAAGCTCAGCGTATCGAATTGCTCGAATTGCTCGGCCAGTTGCGGGCTGACAACCGGGTCAGCGGTGAGTTGATCCGCATCGCCATGCACCGTGTGGCCACCGTTCGCGCCTTGCAGCTCGAACATTCCAAGTCCAGCACCTACGGACCTGGCGCATCGATGGATCCGGGCTCACGCTTGTCGCGTCGCGCCTGAGATTGAATCGCCTGCCGCGCCATGCGGCTTCATGACGCCGCTTGGTTCAGCTTTTTGATGCGTTTTTCGACAACCCGGCACGCAAGCGCAGCATCGCCTGCGTATGCAGCTGACTGATGCGGCCAGCGGTCAAATCCATCACGAAGGCAATCTCGCGGTAGCTCAAATGTTCGGTGTAATGCAGCGCCAGCACCTGCTGTTCCTTCTCCGGCAAATCCTTCAGCAAGGGCTGTAGCTGCTCCATCGCCTCGCGCAAGGCCGCTGCCTCCAGCGGGTCGCTGCGCTCATCGGTGACCGGCTCATAGTTCACCGGTAATTCGTCGACCACTGACAGCGAGACCGTGCCTTCCAGCAGCGCGTGATAAGCAGGCAGGGTCAGCCCGAGTTTTTCTGCCACTTCGATATCATCCGGGCTGCGGCCCAACTCATGGCCCAGCGCGACCACGGCTTCCTGTGCAGCGTTCAACTTGTCGCGCTGATGCCGGGGCACCATGTCGTTGTCGCGCAGCCAGTCGTACATGGCCCCGCGTACGCGCAACCGGGCATAAGCGCCAAAAGGTGCACCGCCGGCTTGTGGCTGCCAGCGCTTGACGGCGTCGAGCAGGCCCAGCATGCCTTCCTGGATCAAGTCATCGAGTTCAATGGACGCGGGCAGGCGCGAACCGATCTGGAACGCGATACGCCGCACCATCGGTTGGTGTTCGCGTATCAAGTCGTCGACTGCGCCGGCGGCATAAGCCTCCAACCGACGCGGGCGCAGCATGGCCATCAATCAATACTCGGCATGTTTGGCGATCCGGCTCGCCAGCAATTGGTAGAGCGAGATCGGCAGGGCGACCCCGTCGTCGACAGGGTTGCCGCCAGATGCTCCGAAAGCGCTGGCATTGGCCGCTTTGACCCAGCCCAGCCATTCGAGCGGTTGTTCGAGCAGGTTCAACGAAGCTGCTGACAAGCGCTCGAATGCTTCCTTGCCCACTTCTGCACTACTGCCTCCGACCATCAGCACCGGCACCTGGCCACCACCCATGCTGATCGAAAGCTCGCGGATATGTGACAGGGCGCGGCTCATTGAGGCATCATCCGGACCCGCGACGACGATGCGCCGGATGTCCTCGCCATAACAGCTCATCGAGCTGCCGAAGGGCTCGCAGGTTGTCACGACGACGAATTCGAAGTCGAGTTCGCTGCGCTGCAGCATCGATACCAGCGTCGGACCGCGGGCCCGCTTGCTGTCGACCATGGCGCGGACCTTCACCCCAGCGGCAAACCAGAGGTTTTCGGCGACCTTGCGCAGGACTCGGTTCAAGGGTATGGAACCGCTGAATAGTTGGCCGAGGTCGTAGCGGACCGGAAACGGGAAGCCCTTGATTGCCTGCCGTTCGAACAGCGGTACCTCGTCGACCAGCAAGGTCAGATGACCGCCACGGCGCAACGCATGCGCCGTGCCCAGCCCGAGGGTCACCGTTGCATCAGGGGTCAGCGCGCTGGCCACGCAATAGACGACCGGCCCGCCGTTGCCGAACATCGAACGCAGGCCATCTGCCTGGGTTCGGCCGATGCTCAGCGCTTCAGATTGCCGCGCCGGTGCGGCCGCATTGTCTTGGTTCATGTTCAAAGCACTCATGGCGTATTGAAGTTGGGCGTCCAGGTCGACATTTCATCGGCGATCAGGGCCGGGATATGGGCAGCTTCGGTATCGCTGCTGTTGCGTCCGCGCGGATTGACCGTGCGGTGCGCCAGATAGGCTGCGTCGGCAGCGAACAGGTCTTCAGGCACACGCTGGCCGTTCGACAGGAACAACAGCGGCAATTTATGGCGCATCACGCAGTCAATCGTCGGCGCCAGGCTCATGCCTTCGTCGATCTTGGTGACGATGGCCGCATGGATGTCATGGCCGCCCATCGCATTCTGGTGCGACTCGATCACATCGTCGAGAGTGCGGGTCGAAGTGGTCGCGCTCATCACCAGGATGCGGTGCACGGCGCTGCAGCCTTTGCTGATCATGTCGAGCTGTTCCATCATCATCGAATCGCGCTGGCCGACGCCGGCCGTATCGAGCAACACGACTTTGCGCGTCGATAAATCGGCCAGTCGGGCTTCGAGGTCATCGCTGTCGCGCAGGGACACCACCGGCAGATTCAGGATTCTGGCGAAAACTCTCAGTTGTTCCTGGGCACCAATCCGGAACGTGTCGGTGGTCAGCAGGGCTACGTTGCGCCTTCCGTACCGCAAGACACAGCGCGCAGCGATCTTGGCTACTGTCGTTGTCTTCCCGACGCCGGTCGGGCCCAGGAAAGCGAAGACGCCGCCGATGTCGAACAGCGAAAAAGCGTCTTGGGTCTTGATGCGTGCCTGCACCCAGGATTGGGCGCTTTCCAGCAACAGGTCGAAATCGCTCTGCACGGGCAACTCGGCCAGCATCTGGCCGACCATTTGCGAAGACAGCCCGGCATTCAACAAACGCCGGGTCAACTCGGCATGGCCGGGCGCCGCTTTCTGCAGCGTCGCCCAGTAATTGGTTGCCAAGTGACCGGACAGCAGTTGCTTGACCTCGGCCATTTGCGAGCCCAGGTCGCGCATGCCGGCATCGGCTGGCACGGCGGTATAGGCTGCCGGTGAATAGGCAGTGGCTGCGGCTGGTGCGAAGGCGGCAGGGGCAGCCACTGCGGTCTTGACCGGCGGCTCCAGGCGCTGGGCACCCGCTGCCGGATAGCGGCTGCGGCCCGGCACAAAGCTGTCAGTCGCAGGCCGCTGCGGTTCGCGCATGTCGTCACGCAGTGCGGCGCGGATTGCCAGGCTGGTCGGCGCTGCATCGGGTTGCCGGCGTGCCGGCGCTGCTGCACCCATCAGGCGCCGAGCGACCTCGTTGGCACTAGGCGTAACGGGTGCAGGCGCGGTCTTCGGTGCCGGGGTGGGCGGGCTGAGCGGGCCGTTCGGCGTCAGTTGACCGAGTGCTGCCGCGGCGATGGCGACAATCTCGATGCCTTCGGGTACTTCCCGGTTCGACAGCACGACGGCATCCGCACCCAGCACAGACTTGATCTGGCGCAGGGCATCGGTGGCGTTGGCCGCAACAAAACGTTGTGCACTCATGATGGGGTGGTTTCCCTTTCTAGCTTCTCAAAAACAGGGTTGGCGCAAATTGTTCGATTCGATCCATTCGCCGGAGTCCTTATATCTTCTGCGGCCCGGCATCTGGTCGATTGGCTTTGCGTCATTCCTTTGATGTTCATTGGCGTTGACAGATCACACGTTGGAATTCGACCTTGGCAGTCGGCGGCAACTCTGACATTGCCAGCACCACCGCCTGCGGACGCACCCGGCGCGCCAGCCGCGACAAGGTCAACCGGGTTCGATTGCCGCACAAGAGCACCGGCGCCTGCCCCAGCACTTCCAGTTCATCGACAACAGCAGCAACTTCTTCCAGGAAGCGGCGTGCCAGATTCGGTTCGATGGCACCGTCGGGCGCCACGGCTTCGTTGCCGACTGCCTGCTCGACCAGACGTTCGAAGTCAGGATGCAGCCCGGCCACCCGGTACTCGGCGACATCACCGAACACATCCTGAACGATCTGCCGGCGCAAGGCGTAGCGCAAGGGCGTGACGATGTCGGCCAACGGCACATTGCGCGCCAGCTGTTCTGCGGTGATTTCCAGAACGGTGCGCAGGTCGCGGACCGTCACGCCTTCCTCCAACAACAACTGCATCACGCGCTGCAGTTGCGCCGGCTGCACCAGCTTCGGAATCGTTTCCTCGACCAGTTTCGGAAAACGCGTCTTGAAATGTTCGATCAATTCATGGGTTTCCTGGCGCCCCAGCAATTCATGCGCATGCTGGGTGATCAGCTGGTCCAGATGCGTGGCGATCACCACTGCGGGTTCCACCACCGTGTAGCCTGCCGTCATCGCCGCTGAACGCTTGTCACGTGTGATCCAGGTCGCTGGCATGCCGTAGCTGGGGTCGAGCACCTTGATGCCGTCGATCGGATTGTGGCTGCCGGGCGGGTCGATCGCCAGCAGGCGGTCGGGCAGCACCTGGCCGCGTGCAATCTCGGCACCGTAGAGCAAGAACCGGTAGACCTCGGCAGGAAGCTGCAGGTTGTCGCGGATATGCACCGAAGGGATCAGGAACCCGACTTCGCCGACGAACTTCTTGCGGATCGCCCGGATCCGCTTGATCAGATCGCTCTCGTCGCCGGCGTCGACCAGCGCAATCAACCGGTAAGGCAGTTCCAGGCAGAGCGGCTCGATCAAGGGCACATCGTTCCAGTCAACCTCACCGGTTGAAGGCGGCTTGGCCGCGGCAAGGGCAGCAGCCTGGGCCGCCGCCGATTGGCGCTTCGACAGCGCCCAGCCCAGCCCGCCGAACAGCGCTGCGAAGGTCAGGAAAGCCAGGTGCGGCATGCCCGGGATCAGGCCCATCACCATCAGGATGCCACCGACCATATAGAAGGAAGAGCCGCTGGTAATCAGTTGCTGGCTCAGTTGCACCGCGAAGTCATCGTCAGTGCTGACCCGGGTCACGACGATGCCCGCGGCGGTCGAGATGATCAGCGCAGGTACCTGAGCGACCAGGCCATCGCCGACGGCCAGCGTCGCATAAGTACGCATTGCCTCGCTGAATTCCAGCCCATGCTGGACCGTGCCGACGATCACGCCGCCGACCATATTGATCAGCAAGATCATGATGCCGACCATGGCATCGCCGCGCACGAACTTCGATGCACCGTCCATCGAGCCGTAGAAATCCGCTTCCTGGGCGACTTCGGCGCGGCGCTTGCGGGCTTCGACATCGCGGATCGTGCCGGAATTCAAATCGGCATCGATCGCCATCTGCTTGCCCGGCATCGCGTCGAGAGCAAATCGCGCAGCGACTTCGGCCACGCGCCCTGCGCCTTTGGTGATGACGACGAAGTTGATGATCGTCAGAATCAGGAAAACGATCACACCGACAACATAGCTGCCGCCAATCAGGAAGTCGGCGAACGACTCGATCACATTGCCGGCCGCCCCGGTGCCGGTATGGCCGGCCAGCAGTACCACCCGGGCCGAAGCGACGTTCAGCGACAAGCGCAGCAGCGTCGTGATCAGCAGAATAGTGGGGAAGGAAATGAAGTCCTTGAAGTTCTTCATGTTCATCGCTGCCAGCAGCACCAACATCGATACGCCGATATTGAAGGTGAACAAGGCGTCCAGGGCCAGCGGCGGCAAAGGCAGCAGCATCATGCCCAGCACCAGCATCACCAGCAGCGGCGCTACGGTGGCGGCTGACGGCGCCTTCAGGCGCATGGCTGCGAGAGATGAGAACTTCATTGCCTGAGTTTACAGCCTACAGTACGTAAACTGATCTTAATGATTCAGTACTGACAATTTTATTTGCATTGTTGAGTTCTTGCCCGTGGCCACCGCGACTCATGTCCGGCAGGCCTGCCTGGTCCGGCGACGCGACCTGGAAAATTGGCCCCAAACGATCTTGAGTCCAGCTGGCGTTTGTGGTGAGGCGCTGGCGTTTTCATCCTTTGAACTCAGGGCCCTGCAGAAAAATCTTTCGGAAAGCTAAACACTTTTGCGCCTGCGGCCGTTAAAGGTTCCAGTGGCGCTCGATTTGGTTGAGTGACCACCTAATCTCAACCTAATCTTTTTTTTTGGAGTTTTCATCATGGCATCAGTCATCAATACAAACATGGCCTCACTGGTTGCTCAGCGCAACCTCAGCGGCTCGCAAGGCGCATTGGCAACTTCGGTTGAGCGTCTGTCGTCTGGTTTGCGTATCAACCGTGCCAAGGATGACGCTGCGGGTCTGGGCATCGCCGCCAAGTTGCAAGCTCAGGTCAAGGGCATCGACCAGTCGATCCGCAATGCAGGCGATGCGATCTCCGTCGTGCAAACGGCTGAAGGCGCGCTGGACCAGGTTGCAACGATGTTGCAGCGGATGAAAGAAATCGCCACCCAGGGCAACAATGACTCGCTGAGCACGACCCAGCGTCTGGCCCTGATGACTGAAGCCAATGCGCTGTCGTCGGAAATCACTGCCACCCAGTCACGCACAACATTCAACGGCACCACGCTGCTGAATTCCACAGCCACTCTTTCGTTCCAGACCGGCAACTCGACTGCAGACACGACGTCCGTCGATCTGTCGGTAGTCCAGGTCAGCTCGCTGACTGCAGGCAGCACGCTGACTGCAGTTGCCTCTTACGCCGTGGCTAATTTCACTGCGCTGTCGGATGCAGTGGACACCGACATCACGACAGTCGGCACGATGCGCAGTGCGCTGGGTGCAACGCAGAATCGTCTGGACAATGCGATCGGCAATCTGCAGACGTCGTCGGCGAATTTGGCAGAGTCACGCAGCCGCATCGTTGATACCGATTACGCAGCAGAAACAGCTCAGCTGACAAAGAATCAGATTCATCAGCAGGCTGCTACGGCGATGTTGGCTCAGGCCAACCAGATGCCTAATGCGGTCCTGTCGCTCTTGAAGTAATATGATTGAAATGGCATCTTAGTGATTCGATGCCAGATCTGGCCAGGGCCTAGTGCCCTGGCATTTGTCTGAATGAGGGGAGGACTAAAATGACCGCTGTCAACTTGAACCCGGCTGCCCAGGCGCCCTTGCTGCAAAGCGCGGGAACTTTGCCAGAACGGCCGAAGGTGGTCGCTGCACCACATGCTGAAGTGCCCCAAGCCGCTCCTGCGGGTCAGGCCAAAGTGGAGGAGGCATCTCGGCCAACGCGGGAAGCAGTCGATCTGGCGGCGCACCGCATCGAACAGTTCGTCCAGTCGGTCGGTCGCAGCATGTCGTTCAGCGTGGATGCCAGTTCGGGGCATAGCATCCTGCGCGTGGTCGATCCGAACAGCGGCGAGGTAATCCGACAACTGCCGGCCGAGGAGACCATCCGGGTTGCAAAGGCTGTTGAATATATGCAGAGCATGCTGGTCAATCAGCGCGCCTGAGTCACGATCAAAATTTTGAGCCATGGCGACCTCGACGGTTTCAACCGGTACCAGCGTGTTGAACGTTCCAAACCTGGTCAGTTCGCTGATGCAGGTGGAAACGGTACCGCTGACCAAGCTTGATGCGCAAATCAAGGCGGTCAACACCTCCGTGTCAGCGCTGGGTGGTTTCAGATCCAAGGTGACTGCCTTGCAGACCGCGCTCGGCGCGCTGGCCAGTGCAGATAGTTTCAGCACCCGGGCGACATCGTCGACCAACAGCACCTTGCTGAGCGCTACGGCGACGACGACGGCGCTTGTCGGTGATCTAGACGTTTCAGTGACTCAGTCGGCAAAGCGGCAGCAATCGCTGCTCACCAACGCCGACTTCACTTCGACCAGCGCACTCGTCGGTTCAGGTTCGCTCAGTATCGTTACGTCCAACAATGTGACCGGGCTGAGTATTTCCACATCTTCAAGCGACACACTTGCGACTTTGGCTGCTGCCGTGAATATCCAGGGTCAGCAGAGCGTCTTGACCAGCACCTCGTTCACCAGCGCGACCAGCTATGTGGGCGCTGGGTCCTTGATCATCGGCGACAACACGATCTCGACCTCGGCCTCCACCGACACCCTCAGTTCGCTGGCGACGAGCATCAATGCCGACAGCAGCACTTACGGCGTGACCGCCGCGGTCAAGCAACAAAATGACGGCACTTGGGGCCTGGAGCTGACCTCGACCACCTCGGGGGGGACCTTCACTGCGCCCACAGCGATCGGGGCCTATACCCCGACCGTTGTCTCAACCACAGCTTATGTTTACGGGGTCACTGCGGCGGTGGTGCAGCAGGATGCCGGGGTTTACGGCCTGATGTTGACCAGCACGGCCACGGGTACAGCCAATACATTTACCGTGCCGACCACGGTCGGCAGCAGCACTGTGGCAAGCAAGACCCTGGCAGCGACCGACGCGGCGTTGACTGTCAACGGCGTTGCATACACCCGTGGATCGAATACGTTCAGCAGTGTGCTCAGTGGTCTGACCTTGAACATCAACGAAGCGGTTGGTTCGACGACGAGTACCGCCATTACTGCAGCGGGTGTGACCACGACCGCGACGGTAGCAAGCAGTGTCACTTCTGATTCGGCCCGTATCACGGTGGCGGCACAGAACTCGGCGGCAGCGACGGCAGTTCAATCGATGGTGACGGCTTACAATGATGTCATCACTGAGAATCAAACCTTGACGAAGTCAAGTACCGACGCGGCCACCCGCGGTACTTTGGCGGGCGATACGGCTTTGCCGGCGTTCATGACCATGGTGAAAACCCTGTTCGACGCCGGTGCTTACGACTCTGCGGGGACGAATGTGCTTTGGTCCACCGCCGGTGTCAGTTTCCAGCGCAACGGTACCTTGAGCATTGACAGTACCAAATTGTCGACTGCACTTTCGGGTGATCTGGGCACCATCCTGGCTTCAGGGCTTTTGTTCGGAACAACGAGTTCGACGACCGACCTGGTGGCCAGGATATACACCGAAAACGGTGGTTCGGGCTTGCTTTCGACCGGGCAGACCGGTGCTACGTCGACCTTGCGCTTGTTGAACGATAAACGCGCCAAGCTTTCGACTCGCCTCGATCTGGCACAGGCGGCGTACACCAAAAAATATGCCGCGCTGGATGCGATGTTGACCAAGATGCAGCAGGTCAGCCAAGACCTGGCTGGTTCACTTGACGCATTGTCGGCGCAGACCAAGTAATGATTCAAGGCTGAAATCTTGTTGCCCAGATCACTGAATCGTTATCGCACGATCGACAACTTCACCTCGGTGTTGGGTCGCAGTTCAGTCGAGTTGATCGTGCTGGTTTACGATCGCATCGGAGACAATCTGGCCCAAGCCGTTTCTGCCATTCTGGAAAAACGGGACGAAAGTCTGACTGATTCGATCAATCAGGCCAGTGATCTGATTTCCCAGGGTTTGGTGGCAACGCTGGATTTTGACCGTGGTGGTGAGATCGCGTTGAATCTCAACAGCATCTACGACTACTGCCTGCGCAGTTTGCTACAAGCGCGCCTGCGCAAGGACGGGGCAGCGATCGAGGACGTCGCTGTCCTGCTCGCTGATCTGCGTGAAGCCTGGGTCAATCTGCAAAACAAGCCGGCGTAGACGCCAAGCTGATCAATGGCTTGCCGGAGCGAGTTTTCCGCATCTCTTCATCCTTGATCGTGCCTTTTTCAGGGCCTGGCGTTCGACTTCACAAGCTCCATTGCATCCGTGAGGTTCGCGTTGCTGTTCAGGAAACGTGGTTCTCCGATCAGATGGTTGATCCACATCAGCCGGAATGAGCGTTCGATTTCCGCAGCGCGTGCCTTGTAATCCATCAAGGCACTTTGGCGCATCTTTTCCCTGATGCTTTGCCGGTGCTGGCGCAATGCCGAGGCATCATCCATCAGCCTCAGTGCGATGTTCACATAGTCTTCGGCGTCATCGGCGACCCAACTGGAAAGGCCCAAGCCGGTCAGCAGACTGGCTGTGTAGCCCTGGATCGCCTCGTTGCCTGCCAATGTAACGACCGGCAAACCCATCCAGAGCGTGTGCAAAGTGGTTGTTCCGCCTGATGTGGGTGAAGTGTCGAGTGCGACATCGGCCACCGCACCCAGGGCCATGAACTCGTCAAGAGAGAGTCGCCCAGACAGAAGAAATCTGTCTGTCGGCAGCCCCAATCGTTCGAGCCTTGGTAGCAACAGGGCCTGGGCCTCCTCATCATTCATGACATACACCAGGATCAGGATTCTGGCCCCGGGGCATTTTTGCAGGATTTCACCCCAAAGCAGAAGCATCCTGTCAGTAATCTTGCGTGAATGGTTCAAGGACACGAGCATTGGCGACACTTGCGACAGCATCGGGGGCTCGGCCGCCAGCGGCGCATGTTCCGGTGGTTGATAGGCGCCCATCCGCGACATCCTGAACAGTCGCTCGACGTAATACTGTTCGTTGCCGGGGGGATCCATGTCGAGATCGGTCAGCCGGTAGTCGATCGTTTCGATGCCTGGGGTATGAATGAAGCCCATCCAGGTGACCTGGACCGGTGCCGCTCTTTCTGCAAATACCCGCAGTCTCTCGCCACGGGTATGCCCTGACAGATCAACCAGAATGTCGATCCGATGGCTCCGGACCAGCCGGAGCATTTGGTTGGTGCTGATCACAGCGACATCATGCCAATGTTCGACATGGGCTTGAATCCGTTCGGTGACTGCATCGGGACGGCCGGTCGAGTAGACAAAGACTTCGACATTTGAGCGGTCGTGGTATCTGAAAATCGGCTCCATGAAGAAGGCGATGGCGTGGTCGCGCAGATCGCCTGAGACATAGCCGATCCGCAGCCGTTTGGCGGGATCGCGTTCGCTAGCGCTCAGCGGATCCAGCGGGTTGGTCAGCGCAGTGATCGGCTTGATGAACTGCAAGGCCCAATCCCGGTAGAGCTCGAATGTTTCAGCCGGGTCACCCAGGACATGGGAGCGAATCAGCGCACGGGTCAGCACGATATGCGAAACATGCGGGGCCAGTTTTGCAGCGCGGTCAGCCAAGCGGCAAGCTTCGTCTGCTTCACCATTCGAGTAGCGCAACATCGCGAGCATCTGCATGGCTTCGACATAGTCTGGCTCGTCCGCCAGAATCGATTCCAGAATGCTGCTGGCCTGCTTGGGTTTCAACAAGCTGATCAAGCAGCTTGCCAGAAAGGTCCAGGCCAACGGGTCATTTCCGACTTGATTGACATAGCTGGAAAACGACTTGATGGCATCCAGAAAATCACCACTCATCTGCTCGAAGCCTTTGAGAAGATGCTGCAGTTGAATAGCTTCTGGCATGGCTGGATTCTTGGCCAGCAAGGCCTGGCTGATCTTGGCCGCTTGTTCGAACTGGTTGGCACGCAGCAGATGCCTGGCCAGCCAGACCCAGGCCTCATGATCTTTGGGCTTCTTCTCGACCCATCGGGTCAGCAGCTCGATGGCCGGCAGATGTTGGCTGAGGGACTCCAGCTTGCGAATTTTCGCGGCCAGTTGAATCCTGGACGGAAGTAGGGCATTGCGGGCAGATTTACTCATAGTCGATCGATCAGCGGCGAGATTGCATTTGGGCAAGAGATGGCCCGGATCAGGCCAAACGTTAAAATTTCCTCTTAGTTTAATGTGTAAACTGACATAATGCTCAAATAATGAGCTATGCAAAGAATTCATCTTGCAGCGCGCTAGTCCAACGCGAGCCTGAGCTGATTCGTCATGTAGTTCTGTTGGCTTACCTTGGCTGGCATCCGTGCTGGGTGGAACTGGTCGGGGCGGGTTTGCAAGCGTCCGGTCTGGCAGCGAGCAAATCCGGAACGCCGTTTGTGGCTGGGGACCATTGAAGCTTTGATGTGATCTGGTGCAAGTGCTGATTTGAAAACCAATTGAATAGTCAACATGAGTAAACCCATCTTTGCTGGAGGAACGAGCTATTTCCAGGCCCGCAACGGGGTCTGGCAACGCGAGGGCAATCGAAATGCCAATGAGCATTCCTACGTCGATGCGAAAGAGTACCGCTTGCTCGAATCGGTGCGTTCTTGCAAGGATGTCAGCCTGTACTCGGATGAACTGCTGGCGCTTCAGGTCGATTGGCCGGCATCCGAGTACCTATCACCGTTGCGTGCAAATTTATTGCGACCCTTTCTTGCCAAGATCCGTTCCGGGACTGTGCTCGAACTGGGAGGCAGTTGCGGTGTTTTGACCCGTTTCCTGGGTGAAACCGGCGCAGAGGTACTTGCGGTTGAGGCCAGCGCGCGGCGCTCATCGATCATCGCCGAACGCTGCCGTGACCTGCCCAATGTGACCGTGCTGACCGATAAGATTGAAGCGCTTGAGCTTGAGCAGAAGTTTGACGTAATCACGCTGATCGACTTTCAGGAGCTCGCTCAGGGCTTTGCAAGGGATCCCGATCCCTTGCAGCGCTTGCTTGAACTGGCGGTATCGATGCTGGCCGTCGATGGGGTCGTGATCCTCTCGGTAGCCAATCAGCTCGGCATCAAGTATTTCGCCAGCGCCGAGGAAAACAGGCTTGCGCGGCCGATGTTCGGTGTCAACGATGCCGGCCTCACGGCCGACGTAAGCTGCTGCAGTCGCAAGGCGCTGGAGGACCGAATCAACAGGGCGGGGCTCTCATCGATCGAACTTTACCTGCCGTTGCCCAATGACAAGGTACCGGTTTCCTTGGTCTATCCGGCTGGATTCGATGCGCCGGGCCAGTCGGCCGGTTGGGACAATGCAGCATTGATGGCAAATTCCGCGGTTCATGTCCGGCCGCTGTCCGACTTGCCTGCTTACTCGGTCGAATTGGCCTTGCAGACGCTGGCCCGCAATGGACTTGCACAGGGGCTGGCAAACAGCTTCTTGTTTTCACTCGGCCGCCAGCCATCGCAAAGTGATCAAACGGTACTTGCTGCGCATTACGGATTTCAGCGTCCTGCGAGGTTTGCCAAGGAAAAGCAATTTATTCTCAACGCCGGCGCAATCTGGTCGCGTAAGCGGTCGACGGCGGACACAGCCAGCATCTCGGACGATGAATGGATTACCGAGCCTTACCAGGCAGGGCAGCGCTGGTCTGAATTGCTCTTGGAGATCATCAATCGACCGGGCTGGACCGTCGCACAAATTTCTGAATGGGCCGACTTCTGGATCCAGTCCCTGCTGGCGCAAAGCCCTGTGACGACCGACCACGCAATTGCTGAGTTGCATGGCTTTACACATCTTCTGCCCGCCAGATATTTCGACGCGACGCCGTTCAATTTGGTCAAGCTTGCCGACGGAACAGGAAAATTTTTCAATCTGGAATGGAGTTTTACGACTGCAGTACCGGTCGAATTCGTGGTGCTGCGCGGCTTGTTTTTGAGCCTCGAGCGTTTGACCTGCTGTGAAAACCCTGCGCTGCAGACCTCCGACAAACTCTTCGAGCTTGCCTTGGAGGTGATGGAAATGAGCGGTCTGTCGATTGACATTCAAGCAGGCGACCTCGAACTATTCGTGCAACTGTTCAACGCGTTCCAGAACCATATGCAAGGCCAACCAAAAGCGTCAGCCAATCATTCCGTGAAGAATTTGAGTGTTGCCGTGTTGCCGGTCCGGGTCGTTGCATGAGCCTTCTTGACGTGCATCGGATCTCGCGATGCAGCTAAATTCGTTCGCGGCCAACCTTGGATTCCTATCGAGGGTCGTTTTCTGCGGCAGGCGGCCATGACGAATTCGTCCGCCTTGTCGGTTTGCATGATCGTCCGCGATGAAGAAGTGAACCTGCGCCGTGCGATTGAATCGGTGCGGGGCTTCGCCAGCGAAGTCATCGTGGTCGATACCGGCAGCCGCGACCGGACAGTCGAGATTGCACGCGTGCTCGGCGCCAAGGTCTCCACCCATGCATGGCAAGAAGATTTTTCCTTGGCCCGCAATACAGCGATTGAAGCGGCCAGCGGCGACTGGATCCTGTCGCTCGATGCTGACGAATGGCTCGATGCCAAAGCCATTGCCGCGCTTGCCCTCGCCCTGGAACGGCCCTGTCTCGCGCAACTGGTGAGGATCGATCTGGTCGCGGATGACAAGGGCAGCGAGCCCTTCCGGCAGTTTTCTGCGCTGCGCCTGTTCCGTCGCGACAAAAGAATTCGATTCAGCGGGCGGGTGCACGAAGGAATCGCTGAGTCCCTGATTGCGATCGGCGATGCCGATTGGCCCGAGTCTGGTGTGGCGATCCTGGATGATGGCTACGGTATTGCCGCCGAGCGACAGCGCAAACTGGCACGCAACCTGGCGTTGCTCGAGTTGGCCAGGCAGGACAATCCTGATGACCTGTTTCTGGCCTACAAGCTTGCGATCACCTTGCCGCAGGAGCGCAGCCAGCAGCGCGACGCTTTGCTGCTGAGCAGCATCGCCAAAGCCAGATTGCTGTCCTTCGATGCCCTTCGCGGCCTGCCTTTCATGCCTTCCTTGCTGGCGGCCGCAGTAGAAGTTTGTGTCAATCAAGGCCGGCTTTGTGATGCGGCCGAAATCGCTTCGCATCTGGGACCAGCGCTCGGAGCGAGCAGTCTGTTTACCGCCGGCCGTGCCTTGGCCAGGGTGGGGCAGGTCGCCAACGCGGAGGCCTTGCTGAATCGGTTCTTGGGCGCAGGAACCTTGCATGAACACCCGGCAGCGCAACCCGACCCGGCAGCGAATCCTGCAGAAGCTTGCGCTTGGCTGGGTTGGCTGTCGCTGCAGGCCGGCGATTTGGCGCTTGCCACCGTTTGGTTCCAGCGGGGTCTGGCAACGGCAACGCCATTGCAGGCTGTTTCGATCGACTGTCAGCTGATTCGAGTCAGCCTGGCGGCGGACGATCTCGGCGACGCGGCCAAAAGGCTCGAACGACTTTATCCGCGCGCCGCAGGATCGGCTGAAGCACATTCTGAGTTGATGCTCATCAGCGCTGAACTCGCGATGTCGGCCTGCGATGTTGCCGGCGCAGTTCAACTGGCCACTGCCGCCTTGACACCCGGTGATGACCGGGCCGCAGCGCTGTTGGCCGAGATCGCCTTGAGCGAAGAGCCAGCCGATATGCAAGGGCTCGGCAATTTGTTGAATGCCGTGGTCGGGCGAAGATTCGACACCTTGGCGCAACGAGTCAGGCTGGCTCGACGACTCGGGATCGCCATCGGGATGGACGTACCGCCTGCGGCGAAGGAGCTTGCTGCTCGCGGCGAAGCCAGATAACCCAAGTCTAAATATTTTCAGCGTTTTTAACATTTGACGCAGTTTTTTGGCATAGTTGGCAACAACTTTGCATGGCGGATTCCAGCCGGCAGGACCCGCAATGAACAATCCAGTTCAGCGCGGATGCCGGGCAGGAATCCGCACGATGAGTTCGGCAAGCGCTGATGATTGAAAAATTATTCGGCGCGCAGCGCATGGTCTAGACAGGATCGCAATAGACACCAAGATGGGATCACCTTTTCGCATCAACCTGGCAATCATCCAGCCCGTGGGCTATGTCCATTCGCTTGGATTTCTTGACCAGGCCAGGTATTTCCGGTGCCAATTCCGGCGCCTTGGTGCCGCAGTGACTTTGACGAAGAACCGCTTGCGCGAAGACTCGCTGAATTTTGTTTTCGGCGCCCATCTCGGTTTTCCAGCCGAGTGGCAGCAGCGCAATCCCTGCGTGTTCGTCAATCTTGAGCAACTCGGGGCCGGCGGCGCCCTGGTCACCCCGGCCTATCTGGAATTGCTCAGGCATTCTGCAGTGGTCGACTATGACCGGGCCAATTTGGCAGCCTATGCGCAGGACCAAGAAGCGGTGCCCATCATCTCCTTTGGTTTCGCGGCTTACCTGGACGGGCAGGAGTCAATCCCGCTCGAGCAGCGGCCGATTGACTTGCTGTTCATCGGCAGCATGAACTCGCGCCGCCAGCAGTTCATCGATCGGATCGAAGCGACCGGTGTCAAAGTGTCGATGTTCGACAAGGCCTTGTATGGCCCTGAGCGTGACGACTATGTGATGCAGTCCAAGGCAATGCTGAACTGCCACTTCTATGCCAGCAACCGCTTTGAGCAAGCGCGGGCATTTCACTGCTTGTCGCTTGGCACGCCGGTGATTTCCGAACGAACTCCCAGCACCTATCCGAGCGCAGCCTTCGAGGATTCGGTGATCTGGTTGCCAGACGAACAGATCGACGGCTATTTTGCGCAAACTTTCGGTCAACCCGGATTTTTCGAGCAGGCGCGAAGTTGTCTGGCGGCGTTTCGGTCTGCCGATGATACGCATGACCCGCTGCCAAATTACGCCCGGCTGCTCGATTTTGCCAAGCGCGCTTTCGGTCAGCTCCGCGATGCCCAAGAGCCAACGGTGTGGTTGCCGCGAAATATCCATATCGGCTCCGGCAGGGACTACAGGCCCAACTGGCTGAATATCGATATTCTCGAGCGCGCCCAGCCTGATCTGTTGCTGGATCTGGCCAAGCCGCTGGACTTCCCGCTCGAGAGGCCGACTTGCATGGGCGGAACGGTGCGGCTGGAACCGGCGAGTGTGGATCTGATCTTTGCCAACAATGTGCTCGAACATGTGCCCGATCTGCCGTCGTTGATGACCAATGCCCTGACCTTGCTCAGGGAGGCCGGCGAATTGCACATCGAAGTGCCGCATGAAAAGTCCCTGACGGCATGGCAGGATCCGACCCATCTGCGGGCGATGAACGAAAATTCCTGGATCTATTACACCGATTGGTTCTGGTATCTCGGTTGGTTTACCCATCGATTCGAAATTTCCGACTTCGCCTGGCTGGATGAAAGCGCCAATCCCTGTGCTCAGGAACAGGCGGCCTTCATGAGCCTGGTCTTGCGCAAGATCGCAACCACCGCGCAGGAGCGCACCGGCGCCCGGGTCATGCAAGCTGATTTTGGCGGTCTGAGCGAAGATGACGTCACCCCGCTGACCGCCCAGGCCCATAGCCCGGAAGCGTGCTAAATGGTGAAGCTTTCAGCAGGACTCAAGCGATGCTGAAGCAGCCGCTCAATCCCGGCGCCGGAGCACCTGCGACGATCGCGTTGGTGATGATCGTCCGTGATGAAGCGGCGTCGATCGGTCGTTGTTTGCAAAGTGTGCGCAGTTTTGTCGACGAGATGATCTTGCTTGACACCGGATCAGTCGATGCAACGGTAGGCATCGCTGAGGGTTTGGGTGCCAAGGTCTTTCACTGGACGTGGCGGAACGACTTCGCCGCGGCGCGCAATCAGGCACTCGCCCATTCGCGCGCGGACTGGAATCTGGTGCTTGATGCAGATGAATGGATGGTGGGTGATGGCAGCTTGCTGAGGCAAGCGGTTTCCAGCGTGCTCCCTGGTGATGGTTTGTTTCTGGGCTTGCTGCCGATCTACAGCGAATTCAATCTTCGCTCGGCGCCTCAGCCGGTCACCCTGGTCGAGTCGGGCCCGGCTCTGGCTGTCTCCTGCTCCTGGGAGGCGCGCCTGCTGCCGGGGTCGGTGCGCTACGTTGGCCGCATTCATGAACAAGTGCAGTCCGACCTGCCGCACCGCCGACTGGCGGTCGACATCGCGCATGACGGCTTTCTGCGCAGCAACCTCGAGCAGAAAAAAGGCCGCAATCGCAAGCTCTTGCAGGATGCGATTGCCGATGATCCTGGCGACGCCTATCTTCACTACCAGTTAGGCAAGGACTACGAGGTCTACGACGACCATGGATCAGCCGTGGGCTGTTACGAAGCTGCGTTGCAACTTGTCCAGCCGGCCGAAGGTTACCGGCATGACCTGGTCGTTCGGATGATTTTTTGCCTCAAGAAAGCCGGCTTGCTCGAGCTGGGTTTCCAGTTCGCTGCGGATGAATTGCCCAACTGGGGCCATTCACCCGATTTTTTCTTTGTTTTTGCTGATCTGCTGATCGATCTGGCCATTGCACAACCGGAGCGGGCTTTGCCCGAACTCCTGCCCTTGGCCAAGGATTGCCTGCTCGAGTGCCTGGAGATCGGCGATGTCCCGCATCTCAATGGCACGGTGCAAGGACGCGGCAGCAACCTCGCCGCGCGCAATCTTGAATTGCTGAATCAAGTCATGGCAAGTTGCTAGATAATATGCCGAGCGGAACCCTTGCTCACACAAACCCGGCTCGCATCGCCCTGGTGATGATCGTCCGCAATGAGGGGGCAACGATAGCGCGCTGCCTGCGCAGCGCCAGAGACTTTGTCGACGAGATGATCCTGCTCGACACCGGCTCGACCGACGACACCGTCGCCATCGCGTCGGGTCTGGGTGCCAAGGTCATGCACTGGGCCTGGTGCGATGACTTCGCCGCTGCCCGCAATGAGGCCTTGGCGCATTCGCAAGCTGAGTGGAACCTGGTACTCGACGGCGATGAGTGGATCGCTGGCGACGGTGCCATCTTGCGTCAAACGATTCAAGGGCAGGCTGCGGACGGCTGGTTCGTCGGCAGATTGCCGGTCAAGAGTCAACTCGAAACGCCGAGCAATGCCTCTGACATCGCCGCGCCGCCGGTCTTCTTCACATCCTGGTTGCCGCGCTTGCTGCCCCGTGGCGTGCGCTACACCGGGCGCATTCACGAACAGCCCCAATCGGACTTGCCGCGCCGCGACGTGGCCGTGGAGATCGGGCATGACGGCTATCTGCCGGATCAGAAGGAACGCAAGAAGGGCCGCAACCGGAAGTTGCTGTTGCTGGCGCTGGCCGAGGATCCCGAAAACGCCTATTTGAATTACCACTTGGGTAAAGATTATGACGTTTACAACCAATTCCCAGAAGCAATCCCCTGTTATGAACTGGCCTTGCGTTCAGTTCAGGCCGGTCAAGGTTGGCGCACTGACCTGATCGTCCGCATCCTGGTCTGTCTGCGGGCAGTCGGGCATGACGATCTTGCTTATCAATTTGCTCAGGATGAAATGCAGAACTGCCAGCAATCGCCGGATTTTTTCTTCCTGCTGGCGCATCTGAACATCAGTCTGGCAACAAAAAATCCCGAGCAAGCGCTCGGCAAGTACCTGCCGATGGCGCGCCTGAGTCTGCAGTTCTGCCTCAACCTTGGCGAGAGGCCGGATATAGAAGGGGCGGTTTTCGGACGCGGCAGCCATGCGGCTACCGACCTTCTGGCCTTGATCGATCAGAGTCGCGCGCAATGATTGTTCAGGTATCGAACTTGGTTTGATGGACTGTAGGTTGAGGGTTTCCCCGGTAAAAGTTGTGTAAAGAAATAACTTCAGGCGGTGCCTAAACGGTTTTGAACTAATGACCGTTAAAGACCGTAGCGACTCAAAAAAGTCGAACAAGTGGTCAATTTAACTGTAAAAATGTTAAAGTGGTCAAAGCTTTCAAGTAAAAAATTATCTAGCTGACGTAATTGCGTCCGCGCGTATCACCTTTTCGGAAATTGCCATCATGACGATCAGCTCCACGACCGATGTCTCCTCCCTCACGACTGCAGTTATCGCGGCGTTGACAACGGCCGAGGTTGCGGCGCTGACCGCAGCGCAGACTGCGGTCTTGACGACCAAGCAGATCGTGGCGTTGACCACCAGTCAGATCGCCGTGATGACGACCGCCAATGTCGCCGCGCTGATCACCAGTCAGGTGGCTGCGTTGACGACCAGCCAGATCGCCGCTTTGACGACAGACGGCGTGGCAGCCCTCGAGACCGAGGATCTGAATGCGTTGACCACCAAGCAGATCGCGGCCCTGACGACGGCACAGTTGGCCGCATTGGGCACCACGCAAGTCGCCAACATGGGCACGACCCAGGTTGCCGGGCTGACCACCACGCAGATGGCCAGCTTCACCACGACCAGCCTGAATGCGCTGACCACGACCCAGTTTGCAGCGCTGAAGACTGCGCAAGTCGCCGGCCTGACGACGGCCCAGATCGCTGCGCTGGAGACCGTTGACCTTGCGAGCTTGACGACTGCCGCCCTGGCCGCCATGACCACGTCCGGAGTGGCTGCGCTGACCACGGCCGAAATCGTCGCATTGACCACCAGCCAGGCTGCCGGGATGACGACCACCCAGGTCGCGGCGTTGGCGACGGCCAACCTGGCCGTGATCGGAACCGCCAGCCTTGCGGCCTTGACCACCAAGCAGGTGGCAGCGTTGACAACAGCGCAATTGGCCGCATTGAGTACCAGCCAATTGGGCAGCTTGACCACCAACCAGGTGGCCGGGATGACCACGGCGCAGATCGCCAGCCTGACGACGGCCAGCCTGGATTCCTTCACGACCGCCCAGTTTGCAGCCTTGACGACCAATCAGGCGGCGGGGCTGACGACGGCTCAAGTCGCCGGCCTTGTTACAGCCAATCTGGCGGCGATGGTTACTTCCAGAATCGCTGCCCTGACCACCGCCGGCATTGCAGCCTTGACCACGGACGAAACGGTGGCCTTGACGACGGCTCAAGCCGCTGCATTGACGACCAGCCAGGTCGCAGCCCTGACGACGGCTGATGTGGCTTCGCTAGAGACGGTCGACCTTGCTGCGATGAAGACATTGCAGATCGCAGCCATGACGACGGCGCAACTGGCGGCCTTGAGCACCAGCCAGATTGCTATCCTGGGCACCAGCCAGGTAGCAGGGATGACGACCTCGCAGTTGGCCAGCCTGACGACTGGCAGCCTGAATGCATTGACCGCCACCCAGTTTGCCGCATTGACGACCAATCAGGTCGCAGGGTTGACGACTGCGCAGATTTTCTGGATCGAGGCTGCCGATCTGGCCGCACTGAGCACCAAGCAGATTGCTTCGCTGACCACCACCCAGATGGTCGCCATGTACACCGGTGACATCGCTGCCTTGAGCTCGAACCAGGTGGCGGCTCTGACCACCGCGCAGGTGGCCAGCCTGACGACGGCCAGCCTGAACGCCTTGACGACGATCCAGTTCCCCTACTTGACTTCGGCGCAAGTTGCCGGGCTGACCACCGCCCAGGTTGCTGGCCTGGAAACTGCTGATCTGGCCGCGTTGAAGACGGCCAGCCTGGCGGCCATGACCACCGCCGGAATCGCCGCTTTGACGACCTCCGAGGCGGCGGCATTGACATCAGCCCAAGCTGCTGGGTTGACGACAAAGCAAGTTGCCGCCTTGACGACTGCCAGTGTGGCTGCGCTGGTGACCGCCGACTTGGCCGCGATGACGACGACGCAAGTGGCATCGTTCACCACCGCTCAAGCGGTCGCGCTGGGTACCAGTCAGATGGTCAGCCTGGGAACCACGCAAGTGGCAGCCATCACGACGACGCAATTGGCCAGTTTGACGACAGCCAGTCTGAATTCACTGACGACGACCCAGTTCGCAGCTTTGACCACGCTGCAGGCCTCAGGGTTGACCACGGCGCAAGTTGCCGCTCTAGAGACAGCCGACCTGGCCAGCCTCAAGACCAGCACCTTGGCTGCCTTGACCACCGCCGGCATCGCCGCTTTGACGACGGCTGAGGCCGTTGCCCTGAGCACGACCCAGTCTGCTGCCTTGGCGACCAAGCAGATCGCTGCGCTGTCGACGGCCAGCGTTGCTGCGCTGGAGACCGCCGATCTTTACGCGATGAGCTCGACTCAGGTCGCATCGTTTACCACCGCACAACTGGCCGCCTTGGGCACCAGCCAGATCGTCAGCCTGGGCACCACGCAGGTGGCAGGGATGACGACCACGCAACTGGCCAGCTTGACGACGGCCAGCCTGAATGCCTTGACGACGGCCCAGTTTGTTGCGTTGAAGACTTCGCAGGTTGCAGGGTTGACCACGGCCCAGGTCGCGGCACTCGAGACGGCTGATCTGGCTTCGCTGAGCACCGCTCAGCTGACGTCATTCACGACGGCTCAGCTCGCTGCTTTGGGTACCAGTGAAATGGTGAGCCTGAGCGTTACCCAAGTCGCCGGGATGACCACCTCGCAGATGGCCAGCCTGACGACGGCCAGCTTGAATTCCTTGACGACGACCCAGTTTGCTGTCTTGACGAGCAATCAGGTGGCCGGCTTGACGGCAGCGCAAGTCGCTGCCCTGGAGACCGCCGACCTTGCAGTCCTGAAGACCAGCAGCCTGGTCGCGATGACGACAGCCGGCATCGCGGCCTTGACCACGTCCGAGACGGTGGCCTTGACCACGGCGCAGTCGGCGGCGCTGACGACCAAACAGGTTGCAGCCTTGACGACGGCCAGCGTGGCTGCGTTGGTGACGGCTGACCTGTATGCGATGACAACGATGCAGGTGGCATCGTTCACCACCGCGCAGCTGGCGGCCTTGGGTACGAGCCAGATGGTGAGCCTGGGCACGAACCAGGTGGCGGCGGTAACCACCACACAGCTGGCCAGCCTGACGACGGCCAGCCTCAATTCGCTGACCACCACCCAGTTTGCTGCCTTGGGTACCAGTCAGGCCGCTGCATTGACGACGGCTCAAGTGGCTGCGCTCGAGACCGCTGACCTGGCGGCCCTGAAGACCAGCAGCCTTGCCGCCATGACGACGGCTGGCATTGCCGCCTTGACGACCGCTGAAACGGTAGCGCTGACCACGGCTCAGTCTGCCGGCTTGACGACCAGCCAGGTCGCCGCGCTGACGACCGCCGATGTGGCCGCGCTGGTGACGGCTGATCTGTATGCGATGAAGTCGACGCAAGTCGCTTCGTTCACCACCGCACAACTCGCCGCCTTGGGCACCAGTCAGTTGGTCAGCCTTGGGACGAGCCAAGTGGCGGGCATGACCACCACCCAGTTGGCCAGCTTGACGACGGCCCAGTTGGATTCCCTGACCACGGTTCAATATGTCGCGCTGAGCAACAGCCAGGTCGCAGCCTTGACGACGTCGCAGGTTGCGGCGCTCGAAACTGCCGATTTGTACTCGCTGAGCACAACCCAGGTTTCATCCTTCACCACCGCGCAATTGGCCGCTTTGGGCACCAGCCAGATGGTCAGCCTCAGCACCAATCAGGTCGCGGGGATGACGACAGCGCAAATGGCGAGCTTGACCACCGCCAGCTTGAATTCCTTGACCACCACCCAGTTTGCTGCGATCACCACGGTGCAGGCGGCCGGGCTGACGACAGCGCAGGTGGCTGCGCTTGAAACTGCCGATCTGGCCACGCTGGCAACCTACAGCGTCTCAAGCGTGACCACGAGTGGTGTGGTGTCATTGACCACCGCCGAGGTCGTGGCATTGACCACAAGCCAAGCTTTTGGCTTGACGACCAAGCAGATCGCCGCTTTGTCGACAGCCGGGGTGGCAGCTTTCGAGACCGCCGATCTGCACGTGCTGGGCACCGCCCAAGTCGCTGCCTTCACTACCGCGCAACTGGCTGCCTTGGGCACCAGTCAGCTCGTCAGCCTCGGCACGACCCAGGTCGCGGGGATGACCACCGCACAACTGGCCAGCCTGACCACGGCCAGCCTGAATTCGCTGACCACTGCACAGTTTGCTGCCTTGAAGACCGCCCAGGCTGCCGGCCTGACGACGGCGCAAGTCGCTGCCTTGGAGACAGCTGATCTGGCCAATCTGGGTACTGCGAGTTTTGCCGCCTTGACCAGCGCCGGTATCGTGGCCCTGACTACCTCTGAGACGGTGGCGATCACGACGGCTCAGTCGGTGGCCTTGGCGACCAACCAGGTCGCTGCGCTTTCGACGGCCAGCGTCGCTGCGCTATTGACGGCCGACCTTTATGTACTGAGCACGACGCAGTTGACGGCCTTCACCACCGCGCAGTTGGCCGCCTTGGGCACCAGCCAATGGGTGAGCCTGAGCACGAATCAGGTTGCCGGTCTGACCACGACACAGTTGGCCAGCCTGACCACGGCCAGCTTGGATTCACTGACGACGGCACAGTTTGCCGGCTTGAAGACCAAGCAGGTCGCCGGCTTGACGACGGCCCAGGTTGCCGGGCTCGAAACCGCTGACCTCTACGCCTTGAGCACGGCCCAGGTGGTGAGTTTCAGCACGGCGCAACTCGCGGCTCTGGGCACCAGCCAGATCGTCAGCCTGGGTACCAATCAGGTGGCGAATCTGACCACCTCGCAATTGGCCAGCTTGACGACAGCCAGCCTGAACGCGTTGACGACGACCCATTTTGCCGCCTTGGGAACATCGTTGGTCGCAGGCCTGACAACCGCGCAAGTGGCGGCCCTGGAGACTGCCGACCTCGCCAGCCTGAAGACGGCCAGCCTCGCGGCAATGACGACAGCCGGTATCGCTGCATTGACCACTTCCGAGACGGTGGCCTTGACCACCGCGCAGTCGGCAGGCTTGATGACGAAACAGGTTGCAGCCCTGTCGACAGCCAGCGTTGCTGCGCTCGAGACAGCTGATCTTTATGCGATGACGACCTTGCAAGTCGCATCGTTCACCACGGCCCAGCTTGCCGCCTTAGGGACCAGCCAGATCGTCAGCCTGGGCAGCAGCCAGGTGGCCGGGATGACCACCAGCCAGGTGGCCAGCCTGACGACGGCCAGCCTGAATTCGCTGACGACGACCCAGTTCGCTGCCTTGAAGACCGCACAAGTTGCCGGTCTGACCACGGCGCAGGTGGCGGCATTGGAGACAGCCGATCTGGCGGCGATGACGACGACCCAGGTGGCTTCGTTCACCACCGCTCAACTGGCTGCTCTGGGCACCAGTGAAATGGTGAGCCTGACTGCTGCCCAAGTCGCCGGGATGACCACATCGCAGGTCGCGAGCCTGACGACGGCCAGCCTGGATTCGCTGACCACCACCCAGTTTGCTGTGTTGACGAGCAACCAGGTGGCAGGTCTGACGACTGCACAAGTCGCCGCATTGGAGACCGCCGACCTGGCGAACCTGAAGACCAGCAGCCTGGCAGCCATGACAACCGCCGGCATCGCGGCCCTGACGACGGCCGAGACCGTGGCATTGACCACGGCCCAGTCGGCGGCGCTGACCACCAAACAAGTTGTAGCCTTGACCACAGCCAACGTGGCTGCGCTGTCGACAGATGACCTCTATGCGATGACGACGACGCAAGTCGCCTCGTTCACCACGGCGCAGATCGTTGCGCTGGGCACCAGCCAACTCGTCAGCCTGGGCACCAAGCAGGTGGCCGGGATGACCACCTTGCAAGTGGCAAGCCTGACGACGGCGAGCCTGAATGCCTTGACCACGACCCAGTTTGCTGCGTTGACTTCGGCGCAAGCCGCCGGCTTGACCACGGCGCAGGTCGCGGCCTTGGAGACAGCTGACCTGGCCAACCTGAAAACAAGCAGCTTCGCAGCCTTGACAACGGCCGGTATCGCCGCCTTGACCACGAATGAAACGGTGGCGATCACTTCGACCCAGGCCGCTGCGCTGATGACCAAGCAGATCGCAGCCTTGTCGACCAATAGCGTCTATGCGCTGGAGACGGTCGACCTTTATCAGCTGAACACGTCGCAGATTTCGTCCTTTACCACGGCACAACTGGCCGCTCTGGGGACCAGCCAGATCGTCAGCCTGAGCACCACCCTAGTCGTCGGTCTGACCACGACACAAGTGGCCAGCCTGACAACGGCCAGCCTGGACTCGATGACCACGGCTCAGTTTGCCGCGATGAGCACAGCGCAAGCGGCAGGGCTGACGACGGCCCAGGTTGCCGGGCTCGAGACCGCCGACTTGGCGGCAATGACGACGCTGCAAGTTGCGTCCTTTACCACGGCACAACTGGCTGCCTTGGGCACCAGCGAAATTGTCAGCCTGGGGACCGCACAAGTGGCCGGTCTGGGCACCACCAAGCTGGCCAGCTTGACGACAGCCAGCCTGAACGCCTTGACCACGTCCCAGTTCGCCGCCTTGAGCACATCGCAGGTGGCTGGGCTGACGACCGCCCAGGTTGCTGGCTTGGAGACGGCCGACTTGGCGAGCCTGAAGACGGCCAGCCTGGCCGCGATGACCACGGCCGGCATCGCCGCTTTGACCACGTCCGAGACAGTGGCCTTGACCACCGGTCAGTCGGCGACGCTGACCACCAAACAGGTCGC
>CAIJIT010000146.1 GCA_903820745.1 uncultured Burkholderiales bacterium | reverse complement strand
TGGCGCAAGTGATGCCGTAGGTCGCGCCGGTGTAAGCAGCCAGCTTTTCTTCTAATTCGGCTACTTCAGGGCCCAAAATGTATTGGCCGTGGTCTAGTACACGCTGTATGCCGGCGTCAATGTCAGCTTTCAGCCGTCGGTATTGGCTTTTGAGGTCACAGAATTCCATGGTTTCCTTGATCTTTATTCTTCAACGCTGCAGCAGTCGTCACGCAAGACGTATTTCAACCCGGTGTGAGGGCAGTGCGTTTCGGCACTGCCTGCCAAGGGCAGTTCAAGGCGCTCACCAAACTGGCTCATCCAGCCAATCTGCTTGGCAGGGACTCCGGCCATCAGGGCGTAGGGTTTGACGTTTCGGTTAATGACCGCACCAGCTGCCACAAAGGCGTATTCACCCAGCGTGGTGCCGCAAACCACGGTGCAGTTGGCGCCCAGGGTGACGCCGCGCTTGACCAGGGTGTGGCGGTATTCGTCTTTGCGGCTGACTGCACTGCGGGGGTTGTACACGTTGGTAAACACCATGCTGGGGCCGCAAAATACATCGTCTTCCAGGGTGACGTTGTCGTAGACGCTGACGTTGTTTTGTATTTTGCAGTTGTTGCCAATGACTACCTTGCTGCCCACAAACACATTCTGGCCAAAAGAGCAGTCGCGGCCAATGTGGGCACCGGCGCTGATGTGTACCCAGTGCCAGATACGGCTACCGTCGCCGATTTGGGCGCCTTCGTCAACGATGGCTGTGGGGTGGATGGTGACGCTCATTTCAGTATTCCAGCGGCAGGGCCACGCGTTTGCCGTCCCGCGACGAAAGGTACATGGCTATCAGCAGCTCCAGCGTTTTCAGGCCTTCGCGACCGTCGGTTTCGGGCTCGGCGGTGCCCCGGAGGGTGTCGATGACGTTGGCGTAGTACAAGGGGTGGCCCAGGCCGTAGACTGAGGTGGTTTGGTAACTGCTGCTGGCAACCTGGGCGTCTTCTGGGCGGGTGTCAGCAAATTGCCAAGTCTGGATCTCGTTAACGGCCACACCACCAATGCGCACCGTGCCTTTTTCACCCAGGATGGTGATACTGCCCTCCATGTTTTTGGGGTAGGTGAGCATGGTCACATTCAGCGTGCCCATGGCACCGCTGCGCCAGCGGATGGCAGCAACGCCGCTGTCTTCTACCTCAATGTGTCGGGCCAGAGTGGCAGTGTAGGCCATGATGCTTTCAACCGGGCCAATCATCCAATCGAGCAGGTCAATGTAGTGGCTGGCCTGGTTCATGAAGGCACCACCATCAAATTCCCAGGTGCCGCGCCATTTGGCTGCGTCGTAATACTCTTGCGGGCGAGTCCAGAACACGTTCATCGCCACCGAGTAAATTTTGCCAAAGCGGCCCTTCTCCATGGCAGTTTTGAGCAGTTGCAGGGTGGCGTTGCGGCGGTTTTGTTTGACCACAAACAGGCGAACGCCTGCGTCGTCACAGGCTTTGACCATGCGCACGCCGTCGTGCCAGCGGGTGGCCATAGGTTTTTCTGTCATGACATGGCGACCTGACTGCGCGACTTGAATTGCTTGGTCTGGGTGCAGGCCGCTTGGAGTGGTCAGGATAACCAAGTCCGCTGTCGTCGTTTTCAGCAGGCTGGTGAGGTTGCTGTGGCCTTGTGCTTTAGTACGTTCGACGGCTTGGGCAAGCGCCGCAGCGTCGACATCGCACACGTCAACGAGGTCTAGGTTTTCAGCGTGGCTTTCGATGGCGCCGAAATGGTTGTTGGCAATGCGTCCGCAACCTATCAGGGCGATGCGGATTTTTCGGTCAGCAATGGGGGTGTAGTTGTGCATGTTGTTATTTCTTACAGGCGAAAGACGGTAAAACCTGCGGCGGCGGCGTCGTGCCGGTTGTAGAGGCTTTTAACATCAGCCAGCACGGGTTTGTCGCCCCGGCAATATTGACGTAAATCAGCGGGTGACAGATCGCGGTATTCGCGATGTCCAACTGCAACCACCAAAGAGTCAACCGGGTAATTGGCGTCCACAGTTCCAAGGCTTAGGTCGTATTCATGGGCAAATTCAGCTGCATCTGCCCATGGGTCAGTCGACACTACATTAACACCCCAGGCTTGAAGCTCATGAATCAAGTCAACGACCTTGCTGTTGCGAATATCAGGGCAGTTTTCTTTAAAGGTAACACCCAACACGCCAACAGTGCTGCGAGCCACGTCAATGCCATTGACCAGCATGCGTTTGATGAGGTTCCGGGCTGCGTAGCGGGACATGTTGTCGTTGATGCGGCGGCCAGCCAAGATGACTTGAGGGTTGTAGCCAACCTCTTCGGCTTTATGAGTAAGGTAGTAGGGGTCAACACCAATACAGTGACCACCGACAAAACCCGGTCGAAAGGGCAGGAAGTTCCACTTGCTGCCAGCGGCTTCCAGCACCTCAATGGTGTCGATGCCCAGGCGATCGAAGATCACAGAGAGTTCATTGACCAGCGCAATGTTCAGATCGCGCTGGGTGTTTTCGATGACCTTGGCAGCTTCGGCCACCTTGAGGCTGGTGGCCTTATGGGTGCCTGCGATGATGATGCTTTGGTACAGGTCATCAACCGATTTGGCCACAGCAGGTGTGCTGCCACTGGTAATTTTCTTGATCTTGGTGAGTGTGTTGACCTTGTCACCAGGGTTGATGCGTTCGGGGCTGTAGCCGCAGAAGAAGTCTTGGTTGAACTTTAGACCGCTGAACTTTTCGAGTACGGGCACGCAGACTTCTTCAGTCGCACCAGGGTAAACAGTGGACTCGTAGATGACGATGGCACCTTGCTTGAGCGCTTTACCCACCGTTTCACTGGCTTTGACCAACGGTGTGAGGTCTGGTCGGTTCGCTTTGTCGATGGGGGTGGGAACGGTGACGATGAACACGTTGCGATCAAGTAGCGCTGTAGCGTCCGTACTGAATTGCAATCGCGTCGCACTCGCCAGTTCTGCGAAGGTTGTTTCCAACGTGCGGTCTTGCCCACTGTGCAACTGATCGACACGCTCCTGGTTAATGTCAAACCCGAGTGTGTCGTAGTGTTTCCCGAATTCAACAGCAAGGGGAAGGCCGACGTAGCCCAGGCCAATGATGGCAATTTTTGAGTTGTTGATGTTCATGGAGTTAAATTTCATCAGGAGGAGGAATGTTCTGGCAATCCAGGTTCAAGGCTTGTTTCGCGCTGCAAGGCCTCGATTTCAGTTTTGAGCTTTTCATATTCGGCCATCTTGCGCTCCAAGAACCGCCTGGTCAGTGCAGCTTTTTCAGCCATGCCAGTGGGGGTGAGCAGATAGGCGTAGCTCAATTTATCGGGATTTTTGCTGAAGTTGCCCATCTTGATCCAGCCTTTTTCGGCTAAGGCCTTGAGGCAGAAATTGATGCTGCTGACATTGATACCAACTTCTTTGGCTAACGTACGTTGGGTCATCCCGGGGTTGTCTTGGAGTAGCTTAAGGGTCCAGAAAACGGTTTCGTCGTTCGCGGTTTGACGGCGAGTAGTCATTTGATTTTGGTGGTGAGACTGAGGAGAAGTGGGCAATCGCGGCGGGGGTGCTGCTTCTGAAAAAACCGGATCTGGAATTGCTACCGCAGCCAAGGGACGCCCAAATAGACGTGTGATAGATTGGCCGGTTCCGCGTATTGTTTTATTTTCAAACAATTGTAGCTCCAATATTTGGCAAACTGACTAGGTTTATGGATTGCCGGGCGTAGCCTGCAATAACGGAGTCATTTGGTTCGCTCTGCTGCTGCACGGCCTCTTCCATGCTGACGGTGTTGGCCACGAGTTCCAGGTGGCTCAGAATCTCTGGCTGCCGGCGTAGGATGTAGCTTCTGACAGCTGCGTTGGCAAGCAGCTTGGTCAGGTAGCCCTTGGCCACCACCAAGTTGAGGAGTTCAGAGCCGTAATTGCTTTCTGCGTCTTTATAAGTAGTCGTCCCTGATTTTTTCATTTCCAAGTTCATTGGTGGTTACCTAAGTCTTCATCCAGCCACCAACGTCGCCGATTTCAATCGACCGGTGCGTAACACCATGTCGATCAAGCCGGATTTGGCACTACGCGCAGCATAAACCGTCCGCTGCAGTAGGGCCAAAAAAGCCTTGCGATGTTTCTTCGCGAGATTTCTCATCAGCCAGCGCAGGTTATAGCCGGCTGCGCAGAGCACGGCGTGGATCCGGTCGCCCATCTCTCCCTTTAGGTGGCAACGATCCATTCGATGGTCAGCCTTGAGATGCCCGATGATCGGTTCGAACGCCTGCCGTCTCTTCAGTTCCCTCACGTCTTTTTCAGTCAGTCGGCACTTCTTGCCGCGATGACGGATGCGCACGCTCGGATTTTGACCATCGACGCCACGGTATCCGAGGTCGACAGTCACCTCAGTCGGCTTCACTCCCGTATCTTGCATCAGAACGCTGGCTTGATCGAGTTGCTCCCAGAGCGTGTGTCCGTCATATGGGTTACCGGCAAAGGCTCGAGCGCCGACGATCAGATTGCCGCGGAACGTCGACGCGATGCCCACTTTGCCGCCAAACTCATACGGCCGTTTGCTTTTGCCCTTGTTGATACATTCCGCTTGCGGCGCATGCCAACTATAAAGCTTCGATCCGCCACTGATGTTCTTGCGGCTCTGCGTCTGCTCGAGCAACGTGATCGTCTTCGCGTGAACGGCTTCCAGTGCCCACGTCGGCTTCGTCACTTTACGCTGTATCTCACGTAGTAATCGGCCGACGATCGTTCTCTGCCGACGTATGACGCGACGCATCCTTCGGAACTGACGCGCATGTGCGTAACGTACCGCACGATACGATAGCTCACGACCTTCAGACTTATAGGTCTGCTTCAGTGTGACACCGGCCTCGCGCGAAGCGTCAACGCGCTTCAGCCTGGCCGTCTCCAGCAGCTTGCTATCGGTCGGGTGCGCAATGGCCCTCTCTTGAACGGTGGTATCCACGATCACACGGCGCAGCTCTTATGCCTTGATCAAGTTC
>CAIJIT010000145.1 GCA_903820745.1 uncultured Burkholderiales bacterium | reverse complement strand
GCCTCGCCACGCTTCCCCCTCCAAGCTCAATCAATATTGACAAGCTGCCAACAACGACAACCTCATGACGTCACGAGCGTTGGCGGGCTTCCTCGAAAACGGCGAACAAGGCATCAAGATTCATGCGTGGTTCCCGACCCAGGGCGAGTTCTGCCTCAGCGCCGTGCCGCGAGTACATCGGTGGCAACTGCAGGTTCGAGAAACTCCGGGGCCATGATGAAGGCCAGAACCTTGCCATGCTTCTCAATCGCTACCGGCCCATTGCCTGCAGCCTTCAGCAACTTGCCAAAGCTCTGCCAGGCGCTGCTCGACGCGAACTGTTCCATATAGGCGTACCGGTAAACTTGATTTTGTCCACGTTATTTCCAAATGGAAAAATTGTGGACGACGACAATCATGGCGGCCACAACGAACGCCACTGGGCCATGCGGGCGCATATTCCGCTGGCGTTGCTGCTTCAAGCCGAGGCCCCCAACCGCCCATGAAAAAAGCCGCCAAAGGACCCTGCTGTATGACGCATCTGCATCGAATGACCCTGGCCTTGGCCGTCTGCGCGCTCTGGCAACTCGCCCCTGCGCAGCCAGTGCCGGCCCCGCCCGCCCCGGCTGCGTCCGTAGCGCCGGCCCCGCCGCAATCGTCGGTGGGCCGCATCGAGCGCATCGAACCGATCGCCTCTCAGCATGTCGGCGCGCGCTTCGTTGACGTCTGGCTGCCGGCCGACTACACCCCGGCCAAGCGCTACC
This sequence comes from uncultured Burkholderiales bacterium, assembly GCA_903820745.1. GTDB lineage: Bacteria > Pseudomonadota > Gammaproteobacteria > Burkholderiales > Burkholderiaceae_C > Paucibacter_A. The sequence continues at coordinate 1,038 of CAIJIT010000145.1, read as the reverse complement.
AGGTGCTCTACATGCATGACGGTCAGAACCTGTTCGAAGGCCGCTACGCTTTCGGCGGCAAATCGTGGCAGGCGGACCTGGCGGTGAATCGGCTCATGCGCGCCGGTCGCATCGCCGACACGATCATCGTCGGCATCTGGAACAGCGGCGTCGAGCGCTACGCCGAGTACTACCCCGAGAAGTTCCTCACCTTCGCGCCCGAGGCCGCGCGGCGCGAGTACGTCGAGGTTGCCAGCAATGGCCGCAGCAAAGCCGATGCCTACCTGCGTTTCATCGTCGAAGAACTCAAGCCCGCCATCGACCGGCGCTATGCGACCCGGCCGGGGCCGGAAAGCACCTTCGTCGTTGGTTCCAGCATGGGCGGGCTGATCTCGCTCTATGCGCTGTGCGAGTACCCGCAGGTCTTCGGTGGCGCGGCCGGGTTGTCCACGCACTGGGTGGGCCGGCCGACCGCCTGGGGGCGCGAGCGCGTGCGCAATGCGGCGCTACCGCTGGCGGCGCTGGGCTACCTGAGCCAGAAGCTGCCACCGGCCGGCCGCCACCGCGTCTACACCGACCGCGGCGACGACTGGCTCGATTCGCTCTACGCGCCGGCGCACCTCATGGCCGCCGAGGTGCTGCGCGAGCGCGGCTACACCGCCGCAGACGCCATGACGCCCCTGTTGCCAGGCACCGGCCACAACGAGGCCGACTGGGCGGCTCGACTGGACGGCGTACTGCAGTTTCTGATGGCACCGCGATGAAGCTGCAGCAGAGCCCTGCGGCACTGGCACCATCGGCTGGACGGCGCAAGTTCAGTTTGGCTGCCTTGCGCTTCAGCCTCGGTGAGCGGGCCCTGGGTTTCTTGGGGGGACAGGCTATGGCATAGTGCTTTGGCATTTCACTTTGGAGTTACTATTTTGAAATTGAAGAATATTTCGCGGGCCCTGCTGGCTGCAGGGTTGATGTCCATTGCATTGGTGTCTGCGGCGCAGTCTGCAGCGCCCGCCGCATCCAAAGCCTCAGCTACCGCCTCAGTTATCAAGGTAACTTCGGTTG
>CAIJIT010000144.1 GCA_903820745.1 uncultured Burkholderiales bacterium | reverse complement strand
CGTGAGGGACTTACGCCCTTTACTCCTTGCCGGTATATCCGGCGCACTCAGGTCCAAAATCTGAATTCCTGGAAAACCATTTTCCGCATTGCTGTCGAGCCTGATCGACCGTGATCCTCCTGGTGCGCTGCGAGCTTTGGCTTGACCGCAACGCGCCCAATCGGAGCCATGCGGGGTGCGATACGGCCCGTTCGGACTCATGCTTAGACCTACCTTGCCCAGCATCGGCGGCGTCACAGTCACAGTCGAGGAGCAATGCACTCGTCGATGAAATTTGACGAATTTTATGTTTTTTTAAATTTTCCTTTAGATGTAAAAATTGCGCCAAAAATGAATAAATTGGTTTAGACTAAAATAGTTAAAATAATTAATGAGAATTTTATGGAAAACAATTCCAAAAAAATGACTGCAGCTCAAGAGATGGAGCAAGTATCAAGGCAGATCGAAATGCTGCAGCAACGTGTGCTGTCCTTGCGCAAGGACACCAGGGAAGATGACCTGAAGAAGGTCAAGGAGCTCTGCAAGTTGCACGGTTTCACGGCGACGCTGCTCAAAGGCAGCATCGTCACGCGGGGCAAAGTTCCAGAGTGATCCCGGCTGAACGGTCAGGCTGGCTCGCCGGGCCTTGTCTGATCTCTCAAGCCCGGACCAAGCCGCTTGGCGGCGTAATGATGGCGAGCGAGCGCCAATTGCCGGCTCAGCCCGCCGCTACCCGCTTGGCGATCGCCTGACCCAGATCGGTCGTGCTGGCCTTGCCGCCGAGGTCGGGCGTCAGCGGACCTTCGATCAGCGCTGTTTCTATCGCCCGCACGATCGCGTCATGCGCAGCGCGTCCGGCGCCGCTGCTCTCGGTCAGGAAATCGAGCATCAGGGCGCCCGACCAGATCATCGCGATCGGGTTGGCGATGTTCTGGCCGTAGATGTCGGGGGCCGACCCATGCACCGGCTCGAACAGCGACGGGAACTTGCGCTCCGGATTCAGATTGGCCGAGGGCGCCAGGCCGATGGTGCCGGTGGTTGCAGGGCCGAGGTCGGAAAGGATGTCGCCAAACAGGTTCGACGCCACCACCACGTCAAAGCGCCCCGGTTGCAGCACGAAGCGGGCGCTGAGGATGTCGATATGCTGCTTGTCGACGCTCACTTCCGGATAGCCCTTGGCCATCGCATCGGCGCGGCCGTCCCACCAGGGCATGCTGATCGCGATGCCGTTCGACTTGGTCGCCACGGTCAGATGCTTGCGCTTGCGCGACTTGGCCAATTCGAAGGCGTACTTCATCACGCGGTCGGTACCGAAACGCGAGAAGACCGCTTCCTGGATGACGAATTCGCGATCGGTGTCCGGGTACATGACGCCGCCGAGGTTGGTGTATTCGCCCTCGGTGTTCTCGCGCACGACGAAGTAATCGATGTCGCCAGGCTTGCGTCCCGCCAGCGGGCATGGCACGCCTTCGAACAGGCGCACCGGCCGCAGGTTGATGTACTGGTCGAAGTCGCGTCGGAACTTCAAGAGCGAGCCCCAGAGCGAGACATGGTCGGGCACGATTGCCGGCCAGCCGACGGCGCCGAAATAGATCGCGTCCATGCCGATCAGCTGCTGCTTCCAGTCGTCGGGCATCATCTGGCCATGCGCGGCGTAGTAGTCGCAGCTGGCCCATTCCATCGTGGTGTATTGCAGCTCGATGCCGAAGCGTTCGGCCGCAGCCTGGACGACGCGCAAGCCCTCGGGCATCACTTCCTTGCCGATGCCGTCGCCGGCGATGAGGGCGATCTTGTAGGTTCTGGTCATTTGGAATCCGTTTCAATCAAGCGAAAAATTCGATCTTGCGATTGTGGCCGAAAGCGGCAGACCCCAGTCTCCTTGCGTCCGACTGCAAGCCCTCAGGCCAGCAAAACCACCGCATCTGCTGCGCGCACGCCTTGCGGCAGCACGAAGAGCGGGTTGATCTCGGCCTCGAGCAGCTTCTCGCCAAGTTGTGCTGCCATGTTCGAGAAAGCCACCACAGCGTCGACCAGCGCAGCCACATCGGCCTTGGGCCGGTCCCGGAAGCCGTCCAGCAGCGGCCAGGTCCTGAGCTCCATTGCCATCGCCAGCGCCTCGCAGCGACTGAGCCCGCCCTGCTGCGGCAACATCCGCATCGCTGTATCCTTGAACAACTCGGCCGTCACCCCGCCCATACCCAAAAGGATGGCCGTGCCCAAGGGGTCACGGTTCATGCCGAGAATCATCTCGACACCGCCGCCCACCATCTCCTGCACCAGAAAGCGCTGCGGACGCTGACCGGCCTTGGCCTGAACTTCTGCTGCCATCACGCTCAGGCGCGCACCCACCGTCGCCGCGTTCAGGCCGACCGCCACACCGCCGACATCGCTCTTGTGCGTGATCTGCGCCGAGAGGATTTTCAGCACCACCGCCCCGCCCAGCTCGCCCGCAGCGCGCTCGGCTTCTGCCGCATTGGTAACGATGAATTCGCGCACGCCAGGCAGGCCGAAACGGGCGAACAGTTGCTTGGCCTGGGCCTCGTCGAGCGCGCCGGAGGCGAGATCGTCCAGCACCACGGGCGACGCTGCAGGCGGGCTGGCCGCAGGCAGCGCAAATTCGCTCGCCTTGAACATCGCCGCGAGGGCCGCGGTGCAGCTCTCGGCCGAGGCATAGGCCGGCACCCCGCGCTGCGTCAACAAAGCGCCGACCTCGGGCGCATGCGGGCTGATATAGGCCAGCACCGGTTTATCGGAGGCCGGCAGGCAATCCTGGATGGCTCCGGCCATCAGCTCGGGCATGGCCAGGCTGGACGAGCCGACGATGATGGTCAGCGCGTCATAGCTCGGGCTGGCCAGCAACGCGGTGATGGCGCCGCGCAGCAGATCGGGCCGCAGACCGGCCAGTGTCACGTCGATCGGGTTGCGGTCCAGCACCGCCTCGCTGCCGGTCTGCAACGCACGCAACGCGGCGGCCGTCACCTCGTCAGGGGCCGGTGTCTCGAAGCCATGCAGGCCCAGGTCATCAGAGACCAAAGTACCTGCGCCGCCCGTGGAGGTGAGGATGGCCACGCGTTTGCCGCGCAACTGGCGCCCGGTAGACAGCGCGGTGGCAATGTCGAGCAACTCGCCAAAGTTCTGCGCCCGGATCACCCCGGTCTGGCGGAACAGCGCGTCGTACATCAGGTCGCTGCCGGCCATCGCGCCGGTGTGCGACACGGCGGCCTTGGCGCCGGCTTCGGAGCGCCCGATCTTGAACGCCACCACCGGTTTGCCGGCGGCAGCGGCCTTCAGCGCAGCCGCGCGAAACCTGGCCGGGTTGCGCACTGTTTCGATATGCAGGGCGATGACCTGGGTGGCCGGGTCGTCGGCCAGATAGTCGATGAAGTCAGCCAACTCCAGATCGACTTCGTTGCTGGTGGAAATCAGCTTGGACAGACCGATGCCGCGCGCAGCTGCGCGCGACAGCAGCGAACCGAGGATGCCACCACTTTGCGAGACGATGCCGATGCTACCCAACGGGAAGCGGTCCATCTCCAGCGCGCCGCTGGCCGACAGCACGATCTTGTCGGTGAGATTGACCAGACCGATGGTGTTGGGCCCCAGGATACGCATCGAACCTGCGGCCTCGATCAACTGACGCTGGCGGCGCGCGCCTTCCTCGCCGGTTTCGCTGTAGCCGCTGGCCAGCACAATGGCGGCCACCGTGCCGCGCGCCGCCAGCTCGCGCACCGCCAGATGGGCCCGCTCGACACCCAGCAGCACGATGCCAACATCGGGCACCACCGGCAGCGAGGCGATGTCGGGGTAGCAAGCCAGCGAACCGATCTGGTTTACCTTGGGGTTGACCGGCAGGATCTGGCCGGCATAGCCATGTTTGAGCAAATACGACACCGGGCGGCCGGCGGTCTTGCTCGGGTCGGCCGAAGCACCGATCACGGCCACGCTGCGCGGCCGTAGCAGAAGGGAAATCTCGTCCATCGCGCTCACTCCTTGGCTGCGGATTTGGCCAGGAAGGCCTGCACCGATTCGCGGTGCTCGGTGCTGGTGTAGCAGATGCCCTGCGCTTGGCTGCCTTGCGCGAAAACTTGTTGTGCGGTCAGCTCGAAACTCTGGTTCAGGATGGTCTTGCTCAGGGCCAGCGCGGTCGCCGAACCCTTGCCCAGCTCGACTGCCCAGGCCTGCGCGTCAGCCAGCAGACGCTCAGCTGAGGTCTTGCGATCAACCAGCCCGAGGGCCAGCGCTTCGTCGATGTCAACCTTGCGGCCGGTGAAGATCAGCTCTTTGGCCTTGGGCAGACCGACACGGCGGGGAAGGAAATACATGCCGCCGCCATCGGGCACGATGCCGCGGTGGATATAGGACCAGCTGAAATTGGCCCATTCGCTGGCGATGATGAAATCGCAGGCCAGCGCAGTGTCGGCGCCCAGGCCCGAAGCGGCGCCGTTGACAGCGGCGATCACCGGCTTGGGCATGTTGTGCAGCAGCGCCTGCGTGTGGTGCACGCGCTGCTGACGATGCCAGCCGTTGAAGCCGACTTCGCCTGCCGGCGCATCCATGCGGCGCTGCATGCCCGAGATGTCGCCACCCGCGCAAAAGCCCTTGCCGGCACCGGTGAGCACCAACGCCTTGATGGCCTTGTCGGCCGAGACCAGTTCGAGTGCGTGGATGAACTCGCTGCGCATGTCGTCGCTCATCGCATTGCGCTTGTCCGGGCGGTTGAAGGTGATCGTCGCGATCGCGGCTTCGGTCTTCAGTTCAATCATTGTGAAGTTCATCATATTTTCCATTCAGCAAGGTGGGGGCGGCAGCAGCGGGGATTCCGCAGCGCCGCTTCGCCGGCAAGGCCGGCTAGTGGTTTCATTAATCCGGTTTGATGTTGTTTTCCTTCAAAAGCTTGCGCCAGCGGGCCTCTTCGCCCTTGACGTAGCGATCGAACTCGGCCGGATCGCTGGCGACCACTGACAGCCCCTCCTGCTCGACCTTCTTGATGAATTCGGGCATATGGGCTGCCTTCGTCGCCGCTGCATTCAATTTCTGAATCACATCGGCGGCCGTGCCGGCGGGCGCGTACAAGCCGTACCAGCTTTCTACCGAATATCCCGGCACCGTCTCGGCGATCGTCGGGACGCCCTTGAAAGCGGCCGCAGGCTGCGGCGTGGTCACGGCCAAGGCGCGCAGCTTGCCCGCCGAAACCATCGTCGAGATCGCTGCCGCGGTGCCGAAGATCATGTCGACCTGCCCGCCCAACAGATCGGTGATGGCCGGCCCCGCGCCGCGATATGGCACATGGGTCATCTCGACCTTGGCAAGGTTGGTGAACATTTCGCCGGCCAGATGCGCCGACGTGCCATTGCCCTGGGATGCATAGGTGAGGCTGCCGGGCTTGGCCTTGGCCGCTGCGATGAGGTCCTTGACGGACTTGTAGGGGCTGTCTGCGCGCACCACCAGCACATTGGGACCGCGCCCGATCAGCGTGATCGGGGTGAAGGCCTTGTCATGCGCGTAGGGCAACTTCGACATCATGCTGGGGTTCACCGCATGCGCGAAAGTGGCAATCACGATCGTGTAACCGTCCGCTGCGCTCTTGGCCACCGCATCGGTGCCGATGATCGTGCCAGCGCCCGGTTTGTTGTCGATGATGACCTGCTGACCCAGTTCGGTGGACATACCAAAACCCAGCGTGCGTGCGATCAGGTCGGTGCCGCCGCCCGGTGCAAAAGGCACCACCAGCCGAATCGGCTTGTCCGGATAGGCGGCGCAGGCCAGATTCGCGCTCAAGGTCAGCGCGGCAGCGAGAAGCCAGGCCCGCGAACGGATAAGGCCAAGGGGTTTGAACATGCTTGTCTCCTGAAGTGGCAGGCTTGCACCCGCAGTGAGCGTCCAGCCAGGGCTTTGAACGCCTGTCGAGCATAGTTGGGTTGGCCAGGCCATACACTGCAGCGATTCCAACTAGTGGAATGAGATCAATGGAACGAAGCCATGAAAATCGATGACCCGGCCGGCTTTTCAGACAAGCCCGGGCGCTCGCCGGTCAATCGTTCGCTGGCGCGCGGGATCGAAATTTTGCGGGCGTTCCGGCCGGGCTCCGAATTGCTGGCCAATGGCGACCTCGCTGAACGCACCGGGCTGGCACGCGCCACGGTCAGCCGGTTGACGCAGACCCTGGTGGGTGCGGGCATGTTGCAGCTGGATTCGGCGCAACGCGCTTACCGACTGGCACCGGCCGTGCTCTGCCTGGCGCAGGCTATGCGCTCGGGTTCGAGCGTGCTGGCGATCGCAGCGCCGAAGATGCGCGCGCTGGCCGAACGCGAACGCATCAACGTCGGGCTCGCAGCGCCCGACCGCGACGAGATGGTCTACCTGGAGTCGATCCGCTACAGCCGCCGCCATGCTTTTCGCACCGTGGTCTCGGGCCAGCGTGTGCCGATGGATCTGACATCCTTGGGGCGAGCCTATCTGGCGGTGGCGCCAGATGCCCGCCGCCGCGACCTGCTGAGCCAATTCAGCCAGCGCCGCGGCGACCGCTGGCCGCAGCTTGCAGAAGAAATCGAAGCAGCCGTGCAACAGGTGCGAGAACGGGATTTTTGCACCGTGTCCTGGCAGCCCGAAGTGGTTGCCATCTCGACCCCGCTGCAGATCATGTCGTCGGTCTACTCGCTCAACTTGAGTCTATCGACCGACGAAACCATCAGTGCGGTGGTGCAACGCTTGTCGGACAGCCTGCTGAGCCTGGCTCAAGAGATCAGGGAATCGGCGGCATCGAGCCAGCAGGCTTGAGGCGGATTTTCGACGGTCACCGTTGGCCCACAAGGGCCATCTGCACTGATGTTGAAAATGCAAACCCGAGCGGATCATTGCGAGCGTAACCCAAACGCAATACACTGCCGCCATGAAGTCTGCCGTCATACCCCAAATCCGCGTCAAGCCAGAGTTGCGTGCTGAGCTTGAGTCCGTGCTGCAGCCGGGCGAGACCCTGACCGACTTCGTCGAAGCGACGGTGCGAAACGCCATCGCTTTCCGGCTTGTCCAGACTTCATTCCATGCCCGGGCACAAGCAGCATCTCAGGAATACCACCGGACAGGCGTTTCGGTGCCGGTTGAGACCGTCCTGGAAAAACTCCAGGCCAAGCTCGATACCAAGCGCAAATTACTCGGTCAATGAGCTTTGTCGTTGAACTGTCTCCGACGGCCGAGGCTGACCTAGAACGCCTCTTTGACTTCCTGATCGACCGCGCCGAGACGAGTGACGACCTTGATCGCGCCCAAGCCGCGATTGACGCGATAAGAGCGACGGTGCAGCACCGACTGGCGATCACGCCCTTCAGCTTCCGCAAAGCGGCCCAGAACCCGGCTCAAAGAGAATTGATCATTCCGTTCGGAAGCACCGGCTATGTCGCGCTGTATGAGATCGTCAGCATGTCCAAAGTCGTGGTGCTGGCGCTTCGCCACCAGCGTGAAGAGGACTATCACTGACGCTGATCGTTGATAGCTGAGCTCGACCTCGAGCCTTTATTTCAGCAACATCAATTGGGCCGACATGGCCCGCGTTCGCATCTGCCAACCCTAAAGCGAGATCAGCCCTCAGTGCCGCAAAGCTGGAAGACGGTACGTCTTGATACGCCTCGAACAATCGGAGCGCCTCGCGAATCACCTCGCTGGCCGAGCCGTACATACCTGAGGCCACGCGCTCGCGAACCCGATTTTCAAGCTCCACTGGCAGGGATACGTTCAATGACATGGCTAAGCTTTCAATGGCAGACTTTGCCATGTTAGGCATGGAAGGCCCGAGTTTGCGATCTTCTCCTCGCCAAGAAAAATCTGGGCGGCCAAGTCATCACATTGGTCATGGAACTGCTTGATGACTTGGCCAACGATGATCCGGGTCAGTCAGCGTAGCCCGGGTTCTCACGATCAACAACGCGCATCATCGCCTCGAAGAACAGGCGATCGCGTTCGCCGCGTGAATGGCGGTCGTCAACAGGCCGGGACTGTACTTGGGCCACGATGGCTTCCGACAACAGTTCCAGGGGCTGGCCGGTGCTCATCGCGAGCACTTGTGCCCGGCATACACGCTCAAGCTTGTAGAGCCGCCGGTAGGCTTGCGCGATCGTGTCACCAGTGACCAGCACGCCGTGGTTCTTCATGAAGACCACATGCTTGTTGCCGATCAGGCCGCCCAGGCGCTCGCCTTCGGCCAGAGTGTCCGCAATGCCGGCGTAATGGTCGTCATAGGCGATATGGCCATGAAAGAAAGCCGCCGTCTGGCTCGCCGGTAGGAGCCGATTGTTCTTCAGCATATTGAGCGCCAATGCCCAGGTCTGATGGGTATGCAGCACCACGCGAGCACCGCTGATGCGATGGATCGGTGCATGGATGCATTGCGCGGAAAGCTCGACCACGCCATTGCCCTCGAGGGTCGCTCCGCTTTCGTCGAACACGATCATGTCGCTGGCCCGCGCCTCGGACCAATGGAGGCCGAAAGGGAGAATCAGATAGCGGTCGGCATGACCGGGCAGGGTGACGGTGAAATGGTTGTCTATCCCCTCCTCAAGCTCGTGCAGCGCGGCCAGACGATGCGCAGCAGCGAGCTGGATTTTCGCCTCCTGAACCGGACTCATCACGCGCGACGATGACAGCTTGTAGACAGACATGGCGAACTCCCTGAAGGATGGCCAGCGGAGTGTACCCATCAGACCTGTGACGGAATTCCGGCGGACCATCCTCGCATCAGCAGCCGGGCGCGGCAGAGCAACGCACCGGCGCAAGACGCTTCGCGCCCCTCAGTCAATCACTCCACCGTGACCGACTTCGCCAGGTTTCTTGGCTTGTCAACATCGGTGCCGCGGGCGCAGGCGGTGTGGTAGGCGAGCAGCTGCAGCGGGATCACATGCAGGATCGGGCTCAGGGCACCGTAATGCTCGGGCATGCGGATCACATGCAGGCCTTGTTCGCTCTCGATTTTCGTGTCGCCGTCGGCAAATACATAGAGCTGGCCGCCGCGGGCGCGGACTTCCTGCATATTGCTCTTGAGTTTTTCCAGCAAGGCATCGTTCGGCGCCACGGTCACCACCGGCATCTCGGCCGTCACCAGCGCCAGCGGGCCATGCTTGAGCTCGCCGGCCGGATAGGCTTCGGCGTGGATGTAGCTGATTTCCTTCAGCTTCAAAGCGCCTTCCAGCGCGATCGGGTAATGCAGGCCACGGCCCAGGAACAAGGCGTTTTCCTTGCGAGCAAATTCCTCGCTCCAGGCGATCACTTGCGGCTCCAGCGCCAGCACCGCTTGCACCGCCAGCGGCAGATGGCGCAAGGCCTTCAGATGCTCGGCTTCCTGCTGTTCGTCGAGATGCCCGCGGGTCTGCGCCAAGGCCAGGGTCAGCATGAACAGCCCGACCAGTTGGGTGGTGAAGGCCTTGGTCGAGGCAACGCCGATCTCGGCGCCGGCACGGGTGATGTAAGCCAACTCGCATTCGCGCACCATCGCGCTGGTCGCCACATTGCAGATCGTCAGCGTGTGCGGCATGCCCTGCGAGCGCGCATGCTTGAGCGCGGCCAGCGTGTCGGCGGTTTCGCCGCTTTGGCTGATCGTGACGACCAGGGTGCGCGGATTCGGCACGCTGTCGCGGTAGCGGTATTCACTGGCGATCTCGACGCTGGTCGGTATCCTGGCAATCGATTCAAGCCAGTATTTGGCCGTCGAGCCTGAATAAAAACTGGTGCCGCAGGCCAGGATTAGCACCTGATCGATGTCCTTGAAGATGCCGTAAGCGCCGTCGCCGAACAGTTCTGGGCTGATGCCGACAACGCCTTCGAGCGTATTGGCGATCGCTTCGGGCTGCTCGAAAATTTCTTTTTGCATGTAATGGCGGTAGGGGCCAAGTTCAGCCGCGCCGCTATGCGCATGAACGGTGCGGACTTCGCGGGCAACTTCGTCATAACGTTGCGTCTGGCTAGACAACTGGCTGATCCAGTAGCGCCCGAGCTGCATGTCGACAACGTCGCCCTCTTCGAGATAGACGATCTGGTCGGTCACCCCGGCCAGCGCCATCGCGTCGGAGGCGACGAAATGCTCTGCCTGGCCGACGCCGAGCACCAAAGGTGAGCCAGCGCGAGCTGCGATCACCCGATGCGGTTCGTCACGGCAGAAAACTGCCACCGCATAAGCGCCTTTGAGCCTGGGCAGGGCCTGCTGCACCGCCTCGAGCAAGTCGCCGTCATACAGCTGATCGACCAGATGCGCGATCACTTCGGTATCGGTCTGGCTGGTGAACTGATAGCCGCGGGCCTTCAACTCGGCACGCAACTCGTCGTGGTTTTCAATGATGCCGTTGTGGACCAGGGCAATGCGTCCGAGGCTGTCGGTCGCTGCGTCCGGACCATGGGAAAAATGCGGGTGCGCGTTGTGAATGGCCGGCGCGCCATGGGTGGCCCAGCGCGTATGTGCAATGCCGGTGCCCGACGCGATGCCGTCTTCCTGCGCCAGCCCGACCAACTCGGCCACCCGCGAGGTGCTGCGCGCACGCAGCAGACCGCCGCCTTGATGCACCGCCACGCCACATGAATCATAGCCGCGGTATTCAAGGCGCTTGAGCCCTTCGATCAGAACCGGGACGATATTGCGCTGACTGACGGCGCCGACGATGCCACACATATGCTTCTCCCTATGGATTTCATTACCATCCTAGGATTTACGAAGCGGTTGATGTGATCAATATTTATGAAATATTGCACTAATATTTCATTTAACCATTGAAATGCGTGAAAATTTCACAGATGATCTAAATATGAATGATTCAACCAGTGAAATCAGCCTCGATGCCACTGATCTGAGGCTGCTCGACATCCTGCAAGAGGACGCTTCCTTGAGCAACCAGGACCTGGCGCAGCGGGTTCATGTCTCGCCGGCCACCTGTTTGCGGCGCGTCAAGCGCCTCATCGAGAGCGGCGTGATCGAGCGCCGCGTTGCCCTGCTGTCGCATGAAAAGCTCGGCGCCGGCCTCAGCGCAATCGTCGAAATCACCCTGGATCGGCAAGGCGCCGAGCATCTGTCGGCCTTCGAAGCGCGCATCGTCGCGGCCCCCGACGTACAGCAATGCTGGCGCGTCTCGCCCGGGCCTGACTTCGTGCTGGTGGTGCAAGTGGCCGATATGGCGGCGTTTCACGCCCTGACCCAGCGTCTGTTCACCCAGGATGCGAATGTTCGCAATGTAAAAAGCTTTTTCAGCATCCACAGGGCCAAGTTCGCACCTCGCCTGGCCCTGCCCTCAGCCATTTGACCCCCTCGATCAACGGGTCAGGATCAGCAGACCTTTCAGGTACTCGCCTTCGGGGAAGCAGATCGTTTGCGGATGGTCGGGCGCCGCACCGACGCGGTCGATGATGAAGCCATCAACCAGCGCATCGAGGCCGGCGCCGGCGACGATCTTGTGGAACAACTCGGGGCCGATGCCGCCCGAGCATGAAAAGGTGAACAGCAGGCCGCCCTTCGACAGCAGCATCAGCGCCAAGCGGTTGATGTCCTTGTAGGCGCGAGCTGCGCGTTCGGCATGGGCTGCAGTCGGCGCAAATTTCGGCGGGTCAAGCACGATCGCGTCAAAGCGCCGCCCTTCCTTCAGGAATTGCCGCAAGCTGGCGTTGACGTCGGCGTCCTGCGCGCCGTGACTGGCAGGCGAAAAACCGTTCAAGGCCACATGGGCGCTGGCCCGCGCCAAAGCCGGGCCCGAGCTGTCGATACTGATGACCTCGGTCGCACCGCCGGCCAGCGCCGCCACCGAAAAGCCGCCCGTATAGCTGAAGCAGTTCAGCACCGACTTGCAGCCGAACTGGCGCACCGCGTCGGCGAACTTCTTGCGGTTATCGCGCTGATCGAGGTAATAACCGGTCTTGTGGCCCTCGGCCACGTCAAGCGTCAGCTGCCATTGGTGCTCGTTGATCGTCAGCTCGGTCGGCCCTTCGCCGCGCAGCCAGCCTGCCTGCTTGGCCAGACCCTCGAGCTCGCGCACCTGCGCGTCCGAGCGTTCGTAGAGCTTGCTCAGGCCGGTCGCCGCCAGCAGCAGGTCGGCGATCACCGATTTCCAGCGCTCAGCACCAGCCGACAGGAATTGCGCGACCAGGGTGTCGGCATAGCGGTCGACGATCAAGCCCGGCAGGCCATCGGCCTCGGCGTGAATCAGGCGCAGCCCATCGGAGGCAATCGGCAACCTGGCGCGCACCGCCAAGGCAGCCTCGATGCGCTGCGCGAAAAAGCCCGCATCGATGCGCTGCGCTTCATCAAAGCTCCAGGCCCGCACGCGGAAGATCGACTGCGGGCTGTAAGCGCCCCAGCAGAGGAACTGGCCTTCGGCCGATTCGACCCTGACGGTTTCGCCCGAATCCGCACTGCCTCTTTGCACCGAGCCCTCAAAAACCCAGGGGTGGCGGCGTTGCAGCGAACGCTCCTTGCCCGCCCGAATGACAATCTTTTTCATGTAATCCTTGGATTCAGGTTCCGAAGCCGTAACCGAGCGACAAATTCAACAGCGGCGAGGACTGGCTGGCATCGCGCAGGCTGCGCCATTGGCCGAATCCGGCGCGCAGGCGCAGTCGGTCGCTGTCGCCGAAGGCCCAGGCAGCCCAGGCTTCGGCCTGCAGCACCGTGCCGCCGCCCACCGCCACGCCACCCCCGCCGGCCGCGCCGAGCAGCGCCTCGATGCCAAAGCGGGTCGAGGCCAAGTTCTGCGTCGTCTGCAGGCCCAGCCCGAACAACCCGAAAGAGTAAGCCCCCGCATGGCCGATCGCCGCGCTGCCGGCTTGCGCCACGCCGTAGAGCGAAGGCGTCAGCTCGCGCGTCATCAAGGTCGCCAGATGCGTGACCGGGTCGCTGCTGCCATCCTTGAAACGAAGCTGCGGCAGATGGCTAAGGCTGACGAACAGCTGGTTGAGGTGGACGACACGGCCGCCATCGCCAAGGCGGTCAAAACCGGCGGCGGTGCCGTCGAGCGGCAGGCCCAAGCCGATACGCAGGTAATTGCTGCTGAAATGCCCTGACGGCGCGCGCGTCAGCCCGCCATCGAGCCGCAGCGTGGCCCCCCAAGGGGTCAACCAGCGCAAGCTCGGCCCGGCGCGCAGCAGCCAGCCGTTGCCGGTGTCGACATTGCCGCCGCCACCGAGCCCGGCCCCGATCTGCCCGCCAATCCGCAGCGAACTGCCGAACAAGGCCCAGTCCTGGCCTGCGCCGGCCAGCAGCTCCATATACCCATCAGCGCCGCCCTGGGCTGCACCTGCTCCCTCGACGCTCCACCAACTGCCTATGTCGAAGTACTGGCGCATTTCAGCGCCAGCCTCGCCCAGGCGGCCCAGGCTGGGCTGACCGCTGCGGTTGCGGTTGCTGCCGGACGGTTTGTCTTGGCCAAGAAACAGCGTGATCTCGTCCATGCCCAGCCCGGTGCGAACATCAGCCCGCCCTTGCCGGCCGGAATCTACCGGATCGAAGCTGGCAAAACTGGTCATCCGACCCAGCACCAGGCCAAAGCTGCTGCCGTTGATGTTGCCGCTGGGGAAACGCGTCTGCGCCAGCGCTGCACCGGCATACCAGGAACCAAAATCAGCCCGCAGTGAGATCTCCGGCCGCAACATCAAGCCGCCGCCGAAACGCACCTGATCCGAACCGACACCGCCGCCAGCGCCGGCATACAGGCCCGCTGCCAGATGGGTATCGGGGCTCAGCCGCCAGCGTCGCTGCGCGGTGAAGCCGGCGGTAAAGAGCCCGCCGAAATTGCCTTTGGCTGCGCCATAGACGCTCGGGCCGAAGCCCCATTCCTCGTTGAAGGCCAGCAGATAGCTGCCACCGGCCAGGACAATGCGCTCGCCATTGGGCATCCGCAGCGGCGTCCAGCTGATCTCGACGGCCGCCGGGTGGCTGGCCGCGAGCTTGGCGCTTGAAAAGGGCGGGTCGGACATCGCCGCAGCCAACAGCGGCATGGCCAGGACAGCGGCGAGGATTGAATGCAATCGCATAGCCTACTTTCTCTTGGCACGCGGATGAGCGGCATCATAAATCTTGGCCAGATGCTGCCAGTCGAGCTGGGTATAGACCTGGGTCGTGGTGATATTCGCATGGCCGAGCAACTCCTGCACCGCACGCAAGTCGCCGCTTGACTGCAGCAGATGAGAGGCAAAAGAATGCCGTAGCATATGCGGATGCACATGGGCGGGCATGCCGGCAGCCAACGCACGGTTTTTGAGCCTGACGCGAATTTGCGGCGCGCCCATCCTGGCACCGCGCGGGCCGACCAGCAAAGCCGCCTCGCCCTGGCCGGCGATTGACTGACGCAGCAGCAACCAGGCCTGCAGCGCAGCCAACGCAGCGCCACCCAAGGGCACGCTGCGCCTCTTGCTGCCCTTGCCCAATACGAAAGCTTCGCCGGCCTGCAGGTCGACCCAGCCTAGAGCCTGCGCGCTGGCCTGGGCATCGAGCCCGACCAATTCGGCAATCCGCAGACCACAGCCATAGAGCAGCTCGACGATGCAGCGGTCGCGCGCTTCAAGCCTGGGGTCGACGGCGGCGTTGCTGAATTCGGCCAGTTGCACCGCATCGTCAACGCCGAGCGCTTTGGGCAAGGGCTTGGCGGCCTTGGGCGCCCGCAAGCCATCGAACGGATTCAACTCGACCAGCCGCTGCGTCCCCCACCAGCGATAGAGCCCGCGCCAGGCCGACAGCAACAAGGCAATGCTGCGTGGCCCCAGATGCTGCTGGCCGTGAAGGCGCGATGCCCAACGCCTGGCCTGATGCGGCTGCAGCTTGAGCAACTCGATGCCATCGCTGATCGCCAACGCCTGCAATCGCTGTGCGGCATCGGTGTAGATCGCCAAAGTGCGCGGCGCCAGACGGCGCTGCACGCGCACATGATCGAGGTAGGCGCTGAGCTGCGGTGCCAGTGGAGCGTCCACCGGCGCCAACGCTTCAGCCGACTGCGCTTTCACGCTTGTCCGGCAGCAAACGCACCAGCGCTGCTGCAGCAACATCACCGACACGGGCAAGGAATTCAGTGCCCATCTCGGCGGTGTAACGGGTCGGATCAGGAGACCCCAGCACCAGCAGGCCGAAGCATTCTTGACCGTCACCCCCAGCTCGCATCAGCGGAATCAGGGCCAGCGAGACTGCGCTGCCATTCGGGGCCCCGTCTTCGGCAGATCCAAGCCAGCGCGCGGCCTCGAAGCCCGAGTTGATGCCGCAATAAGGCTGGGTCAGGCTGGCGGCAAAGCTCTTCACATCGGCGCTGACTGTCTGCGCAAAAACCGCCCCGGCATGAACTTCGGCGACATCCCACAGCCGCAGACCGCATTGCGGAATCATGAATTGATGGCGCAGCTCCTGCGTCAGGACGGCCGGCAATGCAGCAGCGTCGGCAGTCAGCATCAAAGCCTGGGTCCAGCGGTGCAAGCGGTCGGCGATGGCGACGTTGTCCTGGCCGTTGCGGATCATCTCGAGGATCTTGAATTCAAGGCCCTTGATTTTTTCGCGCAGCATGTCGGCCTGGCGCTGCTGCAGCGAGACGGCCCGCCCGTCATGCGGATGGCTCAGTTGCACAGACGCCAGCAATTCGGCGTGACGCTCGAAAAAGCCCGGCGTATTGGCGAGAAAGTCGGCGATGTCCTGCTCGGTGATGCCCTGCGTATTGGTGTTCACAGCTCGATTTCCCCTTCAAAAACAGTTTGGGCCGGCCCTGTCATCAGCACCGGTGCATGCAGGCCGGTGCTGATGCCGGCCCATTCAATTTTCAGCTCGCCGCCGCGCATCTGGACCTCGACCATTTCATCCAGCCAGCCCAGCCGGATCCCAGCCACTACCGCTGCGCAAGCGCCGGTGCCGCAGGCCAGAGTTTCGCCGGCACCACGCTCGTACACGCGCAGGCGGATGGCGCTGCGCGACAGCATCTGCATGAAGCCGACATTGACCTTGCGGGCAAAGCGCCTATGGCACTCGATCAGGGGGCCCAGCTGTCCGACCGGTGCGGCGTCAACATCTGCGACAAGTTGCACCGCATGCGGATTGCCCATCGACAGCAGCGCCAGCTCGCAGCCCGGTTCACCCAGCGACCACAACTCGAAGCCATGCAGCAATCTCGGCGTCAAGCCCGCAGCGTCGAATGGCAATGCCGACAGGTCGAAACAAGGGGCGCCCATATCGACGCTGACCCGACCATCGTCGCGCAGCTGCAACTGCAGCGTCGCCGCCATGGTCTCGACGCGAATGCTGCGCTTGTTGGTCAGGCCTTTTTCAGACACATAGCGGACAAAGCAGCGCGCGCCATTGCCGCATTGCTCGACCTCTTCGCCGCTGTTGTTGAAGATGCGGTAGCGGAAATCAAGCTCGGGCTGCTGGCTCGCCTCAATCACCAGAATCTGGTCGCAGCCAACGCCAAACCGCCGATCGCCCAAATGGCGCATCTGCTCGGCGGTCAACTGCAACGGGCTTTGCGTCGCATCGATGACCACAAAGTCATTGCCCGCGCCCTGCATCTTGGTAAAGCGAAGTTTCATGCTGCGATTATCCTCGCCGCAGAACTTTCGGCGGGTAAAGCGAGGCCTCACCTACCGGCCTGGTCTTGAACCGCTTGTGCACCCACAGGTATTGGGCCGGGTTCTCGCGAATGCGATCCTCCAGCCAGGCGTTGAGCTGCCTGGCATCGGCGAGCAGATCGCCGCTTGGGTAATCGGGCAGCGGCGCGCAGGCCTCGACCACCAGCCCCTTGCTGCCCGGCAGCATCGTCACGACCAGCGGCTGGACCTGCATGGACATGGCGCCTGCGACTTTTGCCGGGGCCAGCAGCGTGCAGGCCGGTACACCGAAAAACTCCACGAAGGCCGAGTCCTTGGCGCCGAAGTCCATATCGGGCGCATTGATGAAGCCGAAGCCTTCGCGGATCAGTTTCAACACCGGGCGGATGCCGCGGTGGCGGTCGACCAGGGCGTTCTTGCCGAAGCGGGCGCGGCTGGCCAGCAGCCTGGCGTCGAGCACCGGATTGCTCTGGCGTTGGTAGACATTGACGGCGGGCGTTTGCTGATTCAGCAGCAGTGCCGGCCCGGTCCATTCAAGCCCGACAAAATGCGGCACCAGCCACATCACCGGCGCGCCGCTGCGATCGGCCAGCCCGATGTCGCCCTTGATATGGACGATCCGCTGCAGCCGCTTGGCCGAGGCAAACCAGAGCAGGCTGCGCTCGAGGAAGCTGCGGCCGAGCCAGCCGAAATGTTCGCGCGCCAAAGCGACCCGTTCGGACTCGGAGAGTTCAGGAAAGCAGAGCGCCAGATTGCGCAAAGCAATCCGTTTGCGCGTCGGCGCCAAGCGCCAGAGCAGGCCGCCAAGGCCTTGCCCGAGGGCTGCCAGCAGCGGCAAGGGCAGGAAATGCAGCAGCCAGAGCAGGCCGATCAGCAGGTGAGCACCAAAGCGGGACAGCATTCAGGACTCCTGGGCCGGTGCGGCACCGATGTCAAGGCCTCGCGGCTCTTTGTAGCGGTGATAGCCCCACAGATATTGCGAGGGCGCCAGCAGGATCAACTGTTCCATCGCCTGGTTGATGCGCGTAGCAGCAGCTTCCGAGGCGATGCCGGCTTCAATCACTGGCGCCGGCAGCACATGGACCACATAGCCCTGACCCCGAGGCAAGCGCTCACCCCAGATCAGCACAGCCGCAGCGCCGGTTTGCTGCAACAGCCTTGCCGCCAGCGTCATCGTGTAAGCCGGTTGACCGAAAAAAGGCGCCCAGACACCGAGACCGACCGGCGGCACCTGATCGGGCAGCAGACCGATGCATTGCCCTTGCCGCAAAGCGCGGATCATCTGGCGCACGCCGGAAAGCGTCGCTGGGGCCGTTTCCAAACCCGGCCGGCCACGCGAGGCGTCGACGACACGGCGCAGCCAGGCCTGGCGCGCCGGCCTGAACAAGACCGTGATCGGCACCTTGTCCTGTCCGAAACGCTCGGCGTAAGCCTGCGCGCAGATCTCGAAGCAACCCAGATGCGGGGTCAGCAGCACCAGCCCGCGGTGTTGCGCCAAAGCGGCTTGGATGATCTCGGCGCCATCCCAGCGCAGGGCCTGGCCCAGGTCCTTGCCTGCCGGCCGCAACCACAGCCAGGGCAATTCGGCCATCAAACGCCCGGCCGAGGCGATGCCGCCGCGGACCGCCGCCCAGTTCTGGCCAGCAGCGTGGGCATTCGCCAGGTAGCGCTGACGGTAGGTTCTCGAGCTTGCAAAGACCAGCCAGCCCGCCAGCGCGCCGAACGAATGCAATAACCACAGCGGCAAACGGGAAAGAATTCGAAACAACAACATGTTTGTATACTACGGCCATCGCCGAGTTAATTTTTGGACAACTTGCGGGGCGATGCGGGCTCTGACAATTGGGTCAAAACCGCCGGGCAGCGATGCTCAACAAATGCTGCTAAAGCGTTCGCCGCGTCACCCCCGACAGCACGGCAACGCCGATCAACGCTAACCGGAGTGTAAAAAATGGCGCAAGATTTTCTCTTTACTTCTGAATCAGTTTCCGAGGGTCACCCTGACAAGGTGGCCGATCAGATCTCGGATGCGATTCTCGACGCAATCTTCAAACAAGACCCCAGATCCCGTGTCGCAGCCGAAACGCTGACCAATACCGGGTTGGTCGTGCTGGCCGGTGAGATCACCACCAATGCTCATGTCGACTACATCCAGGTGGCGCGCGATACGCTCAAGCGCATCGGTTACGACAACACCGAATATGGCATCGACTACAAGGGCTGCGCGGTGCTGGTCGCCTATGACAAGCAGAGCAATGACATTGCACAGGGCGTCGATCATGCCTCGGACGACCATCTGAATATCGGCGCTGGCGACCAGGGCCTGATGTTCGGCTATGCCTGCGATGAAACCCCCGAACTGATGCCTGCGCCAATCTATTACGCGCACCGTCTGGTCGAACGCCAGGCGCAGTTGCGCAAGGACGGCCGCCTGCCTTTCCTGCGCCCTGACGCGAAGAGCCAGGTGACGATGCGCTATCTGAATGGCAAACCGCATTCGATCGACACCGTCGTGCTGTCGAGCCAGCACAGCCCGGAGATGAGCGACGGCCACAAGATGAAGCCCGCCTTCATCGAGGCCGTGATCGAGGAAATCATCAAGCCGGTGCTTCCCAAGGAATGGCTTAAGGACACCAAGTACCTGATCAACCCGACCGGACGTTTCGTCATCGGCGGCCCGCAGGGTGACTGCGGCCTGACCGGTCGCAAGATCATCGTCGACACCTACGGTGGCGCCTGCCCCCATGGCGGCGGCGCATTCTCGGGCAAGGACCCCAGCAAGGTCGACCGCTCGGCCGCCTATGCAGCACGCTATGTGGCCAAGAACATCGTTGCCGCCGGCCTGGCCAGGCAATGCCAGATCCAGGTCGCTTACGCGATCGGCGTGGCCCGCCCGATGAATGTGACGGTCTACACCGAAGGCACCGGCGTGATCTCGGACGAGAAGCTGTCCGAACTGGTCAATGAGCATTTCGACCTGCGCCCGAAAGGCATCATCCAGATGCTTGATCTCTTGCGCCCGATCTACGAAAAAACCGCCGCCTACGGCCATTTCGGCCGCGAAGAACCCGAGTTCACTTGGGAACGTACCGATAAGGCGGCTGCGCTGCGTGCAGCGGCTGGGCTGTAAAGCCCAGCGACCGCGAAGCGGGCCTGCAGCCTTGCGGCGCAGGCTGACGTCGCGCAGCGAAGTCAAGACCCGCAGGGTCGGCCTGCTCCAACGAAATACCCGGCGAAGCCGCTGACTGAATGGGCCTTCAAGGGCGGCGCAAGCCGCCCTTCGTCATTCAAGCCCGCCGCGGTTTCACCTTCGATGCCGCGAGCTTGGCTTGTACCCTGGCCTGTTCAACATCGGCATCGAACACCAAGGCCACGCCCATGCGGCGCTTGACGAAGCTTTCGGGTTTGCCGAACAAACGGATGTCGCTATTGGGCACACGCAGCGCTTCGTCGACGCCATCGAACAACAGTTCCCTGGCATCGATACCGCCATAGATCACCGCACTCGCGCCCGGGCTTTTCAGCGCGGTGCTGACCGGCAGGCCGAGGATGGCGCGGGCATGCAGTTCGAACTCGTTCTGCCATTGCGTGACCATCGTCACCATGCCGGTGTCATGCGGACGCGGGCTGACCTCGCTGAACCAGACCTGCTCGCCCTTGACGAACAGCTCGACGCCGAACAGCCCCAGGCCGCCGAGGTTGTCGGTGACCGCCTTGGCAATCGTCCGTGCGCTGGCCAAGGCCCGATGATGCATCGGCTGCGGCTGCCAGCTCTCGACATAGTCGCCGCTGACCTGGACATGACCGATCGGTGCACAGAACTGCGTTTCGACCTGCCCATCCGCTGCCATGGCGCGCACGGTCAGCAAGGTGATTTCATAGTCGAAATCGATGAAACCCTCGACGATCACCCGACCCGGACCGACCCGGCCGCCGGACATCGCATGGTCCCAAGCGGCTTGCATCCCGGCCGGACCGTCAATCTTGCTCTGGCCCTTGCCCGAACTGCTCATCACCG
>CAIJIT010000143.1 GCA_903820745.1 uncultured Burkholderiales bacterium | reverse complement strand
GACTTGGCGCCTGAAACCGTCGACGGCAACCAGCGGCGATCTGAGCGCCGAAGTCTGGTTGGCGCCGAGCTTGCAATATCTGCCGGTGCGCTTGCTGATCCGCCAGAACGAAAGCGCTTATATCGACCTGATGCTCAAAGCGCCGCCCCAGCAGGGCGCAGCTGAAACCGGTGCCGAGGTCAAACCGCCCGCAGCGCCCCGCAACCCACCAGACTCAGACGCCGAACAAACGAAGCTGTGAGGGGCTGAGTCGCCGGTCATGTTCAGGCTCGCGGATTCCTCGGGGCTTCAGTGCACAATTGCGGAATCGGGCGTTGTTCAGCAGTATTGGCTGCGCCGCCAAAGTGCTGCAATGAATCTGAAACAAATATGCCCGCTCGAACTGTTGAATACATGAAAGAAAAGCGTGAGCAAATTGTCTCCGCGACGATTGACTGTATCGGGCGCCTGGGATTGGCCCAGGCCTCGCTGAGCGAAATTTGCACTGCAGCGAAAATCAGTCGCGGTGCCTTTTACATTCACTTTGCCAGCAAAGATGAACTTCTCGAAGCAATCGTCCAGCGGCTCGGTGAGGAGAGCAGCGCGGCACTCTCATTTGACAGCGTCGAATCTTTTCGGAAGTCGCTGGAAAGCCAGTTGAAGTTCATGCTGGCGCCAGCCAGAATTTCACAACGTCAGGTAGAACTTGATCTCATGATCGCGAGTCGCGTGAGTGAGCGGCTGCATTTCGAATTCAGTAAAGCTGTCAATCGGCGATTCGAACGCCTACGGGAGGGTGTTCAAAAACTTGCCGATGCTGACCTGTGCAATGTCGGGGTAGACGCCACAGTTGCCGCGCATGTCATTGACTCGTTCTTGATCGGTTCCGTCAAGGGCGGCATGACCGTACAACCGGTAACGGCCAGCCTGAAGTCCTTGCGTTTCATCTTGGCGGCAATTTTACGAACGCACCCAGCACCAGGGCGCTGACGAGTTAACGGACTGCCGTTCAGCAAAAGCGCGGCCTTCTCGCCAACTCGGCCTGCAAGCTGCCACCGGGATGATGGCGGCCTGATTTCCCGCAAGCTCGTTTCCCGTTCGATCAAAGGGCGCTGGCGGCGGGCCTTTTTGCGCCTCTATCCCAACCTCGAGACCGCATCGTCGAGTTCTGGCCTTGCCACGCACCGATTTGCGGACCAAGGCTTCAGCCCCGAGGCAGATGGGCGCCTCCATGCCGAATTGCCCTTGGTTCATGCCTGTTGTGTCGCAACCGGACGGGTGACTCTGCGGGCGTCCGCCCTCGCGCAATCCCGCACGGTACTGAGGTCGTCATAGTCTGATGCAAAGCACAGTTGACATTAGCAAAAAGACCGATTAGTATTTATCAAAGCGACCGATCGATCTTTTATTCGCTTTGCTGATTCCCTCATCATCCCGTCACCTTATATGGAAGGATCCACGCTATGACCACGAAACGCGCTTCGAAGCTGAGGCTGGCCAGCCAATTGTTTGCACCGAATTACGTGAGCCTGGCCGCGATAGCGTTCGGTTTGGTTCTGCAAGCCAACGCCGTTCAAGCGCAAGCTGTCGCAGACGTTGGCAAGTCGGATTCCGCGCCAACCCCGCCTCGAGCCAAGGTGGTGGAGGAGTTGGAGACCGTCATCGTTTCGTCGGGCAAGCGATCCCAGAAGCAGCGTGATGTGGCGGGCAGCGTTTCAGCATTGCAGGGAAGCGAACTGGAAGCCGCAGGTGCGCGTGACCAGGAAGATGTTTTTAAAATGGCGCCTGGCGTGCAGGTCAACAAAGGCGACCCGAACCAGTCTCTGCCGACCATCCGCGGCGTCGGTACCGTCACCAACTCCGCCGCGCTGGGCATGCAACAGGGAACTACCGGCATTTACATCGAGGACATTCCGTTCACCGATCCCACGACCTTCATTGGCAATGCTGACCTGTCACCGTTTGACCTCTCTCGGGTGGAAGTCCTTCGCGGCCCGCAGGGTGCGCTCTTCGGTTCTGCATCCTTGGGTGGCGCGGTCCGCTACCTGGTAAACAAACCGAATTTGACGTCGCAGGAATTTTCAATCGTCGGGTCGGTTGGCGCCGTGGCGGGCGGCGGAACCGACTACTCGCTGTACGCGATGGCCAACCTTCCAGTTCAGACTGACAAGAGCGGCCTGAGGGTCGTGGCGTTCGATCGGAGCGACAGCGGCTATATCCGCAACATCGGAACAGGCAAGGAGAGTGCCAATGCACTGAACCAGCGAGGCGGTCGCGTCCTCGGTAGCTTGGATCTGGGCCGCGGTGCCAAGGTGACTGCAATGCTGATGACGCAAACGACGGACATCGACGACGGATTTGCTGTCTCACCCAACCCGAACCGCTTGGAGATCCGTACCCCGACTGCTTCGTCACGCTCGACTCAATTTTCGCTTGGAAACATCCAGCTTGAAGTTCCCGTCGGCAATCACACGTTCACATCAAACACGGGTTTCATCGAAAAGTACGCGAATGCCGTCACTGATCAGACGCGTCGCGGGTCCGACATCGGGCCGCTTCTTGGGTTGCCGCCGCTGCCCGTGATCTCGGGCGCTTCGATCACCAAGGGGCGAGCCTTATCGCAGGAACTCCGCTTGGCTTCAGGTGACAGCGGCCAGTTCAACTATGTCGGAGGTGTCTTCTATCAGCACTCTGAAATGGATTCGACCGCCCTGTGGACGGCGCCAGGCGGCGCCGCGCTATGGGGTGAGGCTGTGCTGCCCAAAAATACGCTCGCAACTGAAGTCGACAAGGCGGACACGACCGAAACCGCAGTATTTGCCGACGGCGAATACAGGCTGAACAATGGTTTGTCACTCGGCTTGGGCGGTCGTGCCTACAAGAATAAATCGCACTTCAAGGCTGACGCGAGGTTCCTCGAAGCAGTGCTCGGGGCAGTCATCGTCGACCAGAAATTCGAGGAAAGTGGCCTCACACCGAAGGCCTCGGTGAAGTACCGTTTCGGTGACCAGATGTGGTACGCGCTCATGTCCAAGGGCTACCGCTTTGGCGGCATCAACGCAGGCAACGGTACGCGCTTCAAGTCGGATTCACTTTGGAATTACGAGAGCGGTTTGCGGTTGACTCCTGCGCGCGACGTGAAGCTTGACTTGACAGCCTTCCGGCTCGACTGGACGGACGCCCAGGTCAATGCCCGCCAGTCCGGGCCGGTTCCCTTGAATGGCATCGCCAATGTCGGCGAAGTGCGCATTACCGGCCTCGAAGTCGCGGCGAAGTGGCAGGCGTCCAAGGTGCTGGCTCTGTCCGCGACATTGGCGTACACCGATGCCGCCACAGCAACACCGTTCACATCGAACAACGGCAAAGTTATCGCTGCAGGGACGCCGATGCCGGGGACAGCAAAGCTTCAGTCCTTCCTGCAAGGCGCCTACTTCTTCAGTGGCCCGCTGGACACCTCAGGCAAGTTCTCGCTGACCCATTCTTTCACTGGAAGTCGTACTCTGAGCTTGGACAGTGGCGGCACAGCGCCAGCCTATGGACAACTGGAATCGCGCATGAGTTTCTCGGGAAAAAATTGGGAACTTGGACTGTTCGTAAGCAACATTGCCGACAAGCGAGGAATCAACGGCGGCGCCCCGGTGTCGACGTTTGGCGGTTCGTCTTACACGGACTACTACCTGATCAAGCCGAGGGCGGCGGGCGTGACCCTGCGCTATGACCTCTGATTAGCGACGAAACCAAAGCTCTTCGGCGCAGCTGGCTGGACGCAGCGGCGGTGCTGTGCGCGCTGTTCTCCTACTCGATGTTGGAGACGATGATTGCACCAGCCCTTCCTGCGTTCCAGCGCGCCTATGGTGCAACGCCAGCCCAGATCGGCTTGGTCATGGCGGCCATGCTATTGGTCGGCGCTATTGCCATCCCGCTGGTCGGACGTTTGAGTGACCTCTATGACAAGCGCCATGTGCTGGTCTGCATCTTGGTCATTGCCAGCGTGGGGATCGTCATCGCTGCATGCGCAGGCAGCATCTCGCAGTTGGCCGTGGGGCAGGCATTTCAAGGCGTGGCAATGGGCGTCATGCCGGTCGCTGTCGGCTTGATGAATGAGTCCTTTCCGCCGCGGATAGCCGCATTCGCCAATGGCTTGATCGTAGGGGTCATGTCGCTGAGCACAGCCATCGGCCTGGTGGCCGCCGGACCAATGATCGAGCTTCTCGGCTTGCGCGCGATCTATTGGCTGCCGCTTGCCTTGATCGTCCCATGCATACTTTGCCTTGCCAGGCCCGACCGTGGCCGCAAGGTAGCGCCGCGCGCAATGTCAGTCGATGTCGGCAAAGTCGACTGGATCGGCTCAGGCAGCCTCGCGATCCTGCTGCTGGCGCTGCTGGCCGGGCTCGGTGGTGCGGCCTCAGCCGGTTGGCAGTCACTGGCCACCATGGGCCCGCTGGCGGCATTCACCCTGCTGCTGCCACTATGGGTTGTGTATGAAAGGAGGCAAAGGTCCCCGATCTTGGACACGCGCTTGCTGGCCTTGCCGGGTGTCGCCGAAATCTGCCTGATTGCCCTGTCTGTCGGCTTCGGCTCCACAGCCAGCTATTTGTTGTTGCCCATGCTGCTTCAAGCTGATCCTGCAACGGGCCTGGGTTTCGGCGCCAACACATCGACCATCGGTCTGCTCATGCTGCCTCTTGGAGTCGCCAGTCTTGTGACCGCCCCGCTGGTTGGAATCTTCGATAGATGGTGGGGTGCGCGAACCGTTGTCTGTCTTGGCGTGTTGCTGGCCACCCTTGGTGCCGGTCTTCCCGCGCTGTTCCATTCGCAAATGTGGCATCTTGCCGTCGGCGCTGCGATCCTGGGTGCAGGCGTTGGCATTTCGCTGACTGCGGCCATGAATACGGTGGTGCGGGCAGTTCACCCTGACCGCGCGGCCAGCACATTCGCAGCGGTGATGCTGATCCGAACCTTCGGCGGCATGCTCGGATCCCAGGTATGTATGACCGTCCTGACAATTGGACTTCGTGGTGCAGCATCGGGGAGCGCTTCGTCTCGGTTTACCGATGCTTTTGCTCTTGCGGCCGGTGGCTGTGCCCTCGCCTTGGTCGCTGGTTGGCGGTTTCCCCGCGGCTCAATGGCGCGCGCGGGAGAGGTTCCCGGCGCCACTTCGGTTGGCGAAAAGGCGGCTGTAGGTCGCGCGCCGACTTCGTCCTAAATTTGCAGAATCTTTGGCTATGTCATTCAAGCGCGTCACCGATCTTGTTCCAGCCTATCTAGAGCTGCCAACAATTGATGAAATGAACGCCCGCACAGCGGCTCTTCAGGCGAGCCATGATCCGCTGGTCAAGATCAGACGAATCGGACAAAGTCGGGATGGCGAACCCATCGAGCTGATCTCCATCGGCCGGGGTCGGCGCCATGCATTGCTGGTGGGAACTCCCCACCCCAACGAGCCGATTGGCTGCCTCACGATTGAATTTTTGGTCGACCGATTGCTCGCGGATCAGCAGTTGCGCGACGAGCTTGACTACACCTGGCATTTCATCAAGTCAATCGAGCCCGACGGCTTGCGCTTGAACGAGGGTTGGCTCAAGCAGCCTCTCGACCCTGGCTCATATCTCGAGAATTTCTATCGCCCCGCATTCGACGAGCAGGCGGACTACACGTTTCCTTTGGTTGCTCCCGGCTATTCGTTCACAAGGTCGTCACCGGAAAACCTGGCCTGGCAGGAGGCCATTCGGATGGTCCGGCCTGATCTGCTGGTTTCCTTGCATAACGCGGAACATGGCGGGGTGTTCTACATCGTGACAAGGGACCTTGGCGAGCTGACCGCCGAATTGGCTCGCCAACCCTCCCAATACTCGATGCCGGTCGACGAGGTCGGTGAAATTTTCACGGAAATGATCTCGATCGCGCCAGGTGTTTTCCAGGCGCCAGACATGTCGGCGATTGCCGCAGCCGGACCGGGGCCAAGTCATTACAACGCCGGCGATTCAAGCTTTGGCTACACAAGGTCACTGGGCACCTTCGGTTTGGCAATTGAACTGCCTTATTGGCGTGAAGCCGAAGGTTCGAGTCCGGGCAATACCGTCACGCTCAAAGCGGTCTTGGATCCAGCGCGGCATTGGGCGGGCGATTCGGTGCGACTCATCAAGGCCTACCTTCCTCACCTGAAGCAACTGGCGCAAGGGCGAGAGGTTCGCTTCGCTCATGCGCTGCAGGAGATGCAAAGTCAGGTCGAGCTGCAGCTTTCCGTCTACTCGCAGTCGCCCGACCTTGTACTGCCGGCCATTGTTGGCCAGGCGCAGCAGCGCATGTTGAGATTGCTCCACCTCCGCCCGATTACGATGCTTCGCCGCCTTGCTGCCATGATCTCGGCCCGCGGCGGGGATCCCGATCGATTGTCGGAACTGGCGCATGAGCAATGCCGCCATTATTTGGATGAGGCTCTGGCGGATCCGATGTTGACTTCGGGCATGGACGCTGTGCCTCTTAAAACATCGGTGTCGATTCAAGTCGACGCAATCTTGACCGCTGCGTCCATGCTCCAGAGAGAAGCGGGTTCGAAAACTTGAGCATCCCTAGTGCGGACCTGGCCTCGATGCGCGAGTTGATCGCCAAGCCACCGCCCGCAGCGCCCCGCAATCCGCCAGCTTCAGATGCCGAACAAACGAAGCTGTGAGGGGTCGATGCCCAGCGCTACTGCAGCGCCGGGCGAGAACCCTGCCAAGCCCATCTGATGCGGGTGGTCGACGCTGAGTCTTTGCTTGCCGACCCGCACCAGGTAGCGTGTCGCCATGCCCAGAAATTCAGCCGCTTCGACCTGGCCTTCGAGCCAGATGAAACGCTCATCTCTGGCCTGCGCGGCCGGCGCCAGGCGCAGCGCATGCGGACGGACGCTGAGCTGCATCGATTCGGTCTGCGGGCTTTGCGCATCGACCGGCAGTTGCAGCAAGCCGACATCGGGGATGTCGAGCGTCAGCAGGCCGGCGCTGCGCGAG
>CAIJIT010000142.1 GCA_903820745.1 uncultured Burkholderiales bacterium | reverse complement strand
CCAGGGCTGACGGGTTTAGCGGGTCCAAGGCTCGCGCGATGAAGGCATCCGCCGACACAGCCGTCAGCGCCAGCGCGTTTTGACCGTAGTCGCAGCTTAGGCGCAACACGAGTTGGCTACCTTCGACGGCAATCGTTGCGGCTGCGCCCAAGTCCTCACAGTGGTAGCGACCGAGCAACGCGCGGCCTGCTTTGAGCGTGTCCGGCGGTGTGCTGGGCAGCAAATCCAGTTGGTCGGGCACGCCTGCATCGGTGAATGCCAAGGTGGCCGGTGCGGCACCGTCAGTACCGGGCGCCAGATCGGCCTTGCACCAGGCAAAGTGGCCCAACGTAGCATCTTCAAAACGCAGCTTCAAGGTGGCGCCGTCGTCGACAAGAAGCGGTGCAGTGGGCGGTCCGAACAGCGAAATCCCCAACTGTTTGCCAGCTGCTGCAAAGCCAAAACGCAAGCCAGTTCGCAGCGACTGATACTGCGTGCCGTCCAGGTGCTTGTAGCTTCGCAGGGACACAGGCTTTGGCGGTGGGCGCTTGAGCTGCGCAGCCAAGACCACATCGATGATTTGCTTGGCCAGTTGCACCGGGTTGGCCGCCGGGCCGTTGGTCATCAGGATGAGGTCAAGCCCGTACTCGGGCACCGTCACCATCTGGCACGCGCCGCCCACCACGCCGCCGGCGTGGTGCAAGGTCGCTGCGCCCCGATGCTCGGTCACCATCAGACCCAGCGCGTAGGGCGTCGGTTGACCGTTGTTGAGGCGTACCGGCGTGACCATCTGTTGCCAGGTGTCCGCGTTGCCAAGCTGCGGCCGGCCACCTACCGCACGGCGCAGGTGCGCCGCCCAGGCCAGCATGTCGTCCACGGTAGAGACGATGCCGCCCTCACCCAGCACATCGTCCTGCACGAAGATGCCGCGTCGGTAGCCGCCACCAGCCGTTTTTGCCACTGGCGGCGGCAGCGCCAGATGCAAGGTCGCCATGCCGGGAAGGATGAGCATGTCGCTGGGCGCTAGTTCGGTGCTGAGCATACCGAGCGGCTGAAACAGCCGTTCTCGCATGAACTGCGCCAGGGGCATACCGCTGGCGCGTTGAATGGCGACGGACACCAGGTGGTAGCCGCCGTTGCAGTAGATCTGCCCCTCGCCCGGCGCGAAGTTCACCGCAGTCTGGCGCGTCTGCATCTCGAAGGCGCGGCCTACCGGATGCACGGCCAGTCCGCCCGACAACAGCAGCAAGTCCAGATAGCAGCGCAGGCCGCTGGTGTGGTTCATCATCTGGCGCAGCGTCGGCACACCCTGTTGGGTCTTCAGTTCCGGCAGGTGGGCCGTGGCAGGCGCGTCCAGGTCAAGCCGACCCTCTTCGGCCAGCAGCAGCGCCGCCAGGCAGGTGAAGTGCTTGCTGGTGGAGCCAATCCGCATGCGCGTGGCGGGCGTGTTGGCCACGGCATGTTCAATGCTGGCCATACCGAAGCCACGGCGGTAAAGCAGCGCGCCATGCTGCGCCACGCCGACCACCAGGCCAGGGGCGTCACTGCTATTGAAGGGCTGGAACAGCGCATCCAACGCAGCGGTCTGGCCTGCGGCGGTGGCCGGCGTCGCCTCGGCTGCGGGTTTCGTCTTGCGCGTCATTGCGGCACCACCGGCAGGTCAATGAAGCTTGCGGCCGCGCCGCCGCGAAACACGCGCTGGGTCGCGCGCACGAAGTCGCTGGCTTGGGCAAACATGATGTTCTCCACAAAGGATTGCGGGTTGCGGTCGTAGAGCGGGAACCAAGTTGACTGGATCTGCACCATCAGCCGGTGCCCCGGCAACAGCGTGTGACTGATGTGCGGCATCGGGATGCGGTAAGGCAGCACAGCGCCGCTCGGGATGGCGCTGGGCTTGGCCGGGTCATCGCGGTAACGGGCACGGATCACGTCCATGGCGATCGGCAGCTGATAGCCACCCATCTTTTCGTCGCCCGGCACTTCGTCAGGGTAGACGTCGATCAGCTTGACCACCCAATCGCAATCGCTGCCGCTGGTGGAGGCAAACAGGTGTGCCACCGGCTGCCCGGCCAAGCGCAGTGGTTCGTTAAAGACCTCGGAGGTATAGACCAGTACGTCCGGCCGGTCAGCTGCGAAGCGCTGGTCATCCACCAGCCAGGCGTCCCAGTTGGAACCCGCAGCAGCTTGCGGCCGGATCGGCCGCGGGTGGTAGGGCACGGGCTTGGCGGGGTCTGACATGTACTCGTCGAAGCCGCCCTCGCCCACAGGCGAATCAAAGCTCAGGCGCTGCCCCGCTGCGATGTAAAGCGGCTTGGCGACCAGCGCGCAAGCACTGGCGTCGGCTGGGGGCCAATGAGCGTAGCGGCGCCAGACATTGCTGCCGGTCTCGAAGGCCATCACCGGCGCGAGCTCGCCGGCACGCATATCGCCCTTCAGGTGCCGCGCAAAGAACGGCAGCAGCTGCTGCTGACGGAACCAGCGTGCGGTCTCGCTGCCGAACTTGATCGCGCCGAGGCTCGCGCCTTGGTGGGCCGCCTCGGTACCGACGCCGCCCACGCCCGCATGGCTCCACGGGCCGATGACGAGGAAGTTGTTGGCACGGTTGCCCGGCTGCGCCTGCAGTGCCGCGTGAGTGTCAGTACTGCCATGAATGTCCTCGGCGTCCCACAGGCTGTGCACATGCAGGGTAGGCACCGTGAGCGGCCGTTGTGCCAGGATCTTGTCCAGGGCCTGAGCGCTCCAAAAGCTGTCGTAGTCCGGATGGGCGGCCAAGCGCTGCCAGAACGGCAGTTGGTCCAGCCCGACTTTCTGCGCCATGCCAGCGGCCGAGCCGGCGTTCAGCCAGCGCTCGAACTGGTCGTAGCCAGATACCGGCCAGGGAATGTCCGAGCCTTTGGTGCTGGTCTGCCTGTGGATGTACTGCAGCGTCGCCGCCTGGCGGAAGGCGCCATAGCGAAACCAATCGTCGCCCATCCAGCCGTCCACCATCGGATTGATCGGCACGCAAGCCTTGAGGGCCGGATGCGGGTCGATCAGGCTCATCAGCGCGGTGAAGCCGTCGTAGCTGATGCCGATCGTGGCCACCCGCCCGTTGGACTCCGGCACGTTGTTGATCAACCATTCGATGGTGTCAAAGGCGTCGGTGCTGTGGTCGGTGTCGGTCGGGTTGAGCGGGCCGCGTAGAGGGCGATTCATCACATACACGCCATCGCTCTTGTGCTTGCCGCGCACATCCTGTAACACCACGATGTAGCCGGCGGCCGTGAGTTCGCCATGGACGGCATAGAGCACCATGTCGGCGCGTGGGCTTGGTGCCAGGCGGCTGGCTTTGGCGGCAGCGTACGGGGTGCGGTCGAGCACCATCGGCGCCTGCGACACGCCGTTCAAGGACTTAGGGATCATCAACACCGTGAACAGCTTGACGCCGTCGCGCATCGGCACCATCTCCTCGCGACGGAAGTAGTCGTCCAGGTTGATGGGCTTGAACTCGGCGGGGATGTCGCTCTCAAGCTCGAGCGCAGTGGCTGGCGCCTTGTTGGTGAAGTCGTCGTTCATGGCAGGACCGGCAAGATCAGGCGGGAGGGGTGGGCTGCATCATGCAGGACGGTTTGCAGCGCTCGGCGCATTGTGACGGCCGAAGCCACCGGCTCGCCACTGTGGGGGTTTGGGTCGGCGAACGGAAAGTTCGAGCCGCTCACGAACAAGCGCAGGCAACTGCCAGCGGGTACCTGGTGACCCACATAGGTGAGCGGGATCTGCACCCGCACCGGCTCGCCCGGCGCGAGCACGCGCTCGGCATCGAAGCCCTCGCGGTAGCGCAGGCGCAGCTGACCGGCGGCGAGCTGGATGGTGCTGCCATCGGCCCGGTGTTCACCCAGCAGCAGCACGAGATCGGCGTCCGGCACATCGGCGCTGGTGAAGAGCTCGACCGCACCCTCGCCCAGTACCGTGAGGGGCTCGGTCAGCGGCCCGCTGTCGTACACCAGGGTTTCGTGGTCGCGCTCGCGTTCACGCAGATCGTAGGGTCGGCCTGTGGCTTCAAGCATGGTGCTGATGTGCGGCAGGCCCGGGTCGTCCACAAAGTTGTCGGCCGGTTGAGGCCCGGTCGGGGCATCGTGCAGCAGGCGCCCGTCGCCGCGTGCCGAGTTGGCTCGGCCCTGGCTCGACAGGTAGAGAGACAGCGAGGACACCTCGCGCGGCGGAAACGCATCGAAGCCGCGCCACACATTGGCGCCGGTGATGAAGACGCTCGCTCGCCCGTGCAGAGCCGGACCAGGGCCTTGGCGCTTGAGGTGCCGGTCGAAGAAGGCAATGCGCAGCGCGCCCAGGTCGAGCGCAGCGTCCTCCCCGAGTTCGTAAGGCCCCAAGCTGGTGCCGCCACCGCTGTAGCACTGGCCGTGATCCCAGGGACCGATCAGCAGTTGACGTTGATCAGCACCAACCTTGCGGGCCTCGATGCCCCGCCACAGCGTGAGCGGCCCGACGCACAGGTCGAAGTTGCCGCTGACCACCAGAGTCGGAATGTCGATACCGGCAAGTTCCTTTTCCGAGGCGGTGCGGGCTTGCCACCAGTCGTCAAAGCTCGGGTGTGCCAACACGTCTCGGTAATGCGCCAGAAAGTCGCCCTTCAGCAAGCCGTCTGCAGCGTCCAGCGCGGGGCGCGACAGCATCCGCTGCAGGCCGGATGGGTCGCCCAGCAGCGGCAGGATGCCCATGAAGCCGCCGGTCAGCTCAGCCATCGACTCGATCTGCAGCAAAAAGGCCCAGCGCATCGTGTGCTGGCGACAGAACATGCCGCCTGGGTAAGGCGGCTCGCGGAAGAAATCCAGGCTCGGAACCGCCGGCACGATGCAGCGCAGATGCGGCGGGCGCGCCACGGCGGCGAGGATGGCGGTCATCGCCAGGTAGCTGCTCCCGTCCATGCCCACGGCGCCGCTGCACCAGGGCTGAGCGGCGACCCATTCCACGGTGTCGTAACCGTCATGCCGCTCGTGGGGCGCGTTGAAGCTGAACGCGCCTTCGCTGTCGCCGATGCCGCGAATCATCTGGATCACCAGCGCATAGCCGGCCTGCACGTAGCGCAGCACGCCCAGGCGCTTGAAGCCGAGCACCGATTCCTTGTACGGTGTGCGCACCAGGATCGCCGGCACGCCGGCCCGTGCCGCGCGTTCAGGCAGCCAGACCTGGGTGTCGAGGCGCACGCCGTCGCGCATCGCCAGGCGCAGGCGATGGTCCGGTTGCGGCATGAGCTCGATCGAGTGCGCGGCACCGCGCGCCGCGGCGGCGATCAGTTCGGTGGAACTGACGGCCTGCGCCCGTGGTTCGGCCGCGCGCTGGCTCAAGCTCTGGCTCCGGGCCTGGGGGCTTTGGCGCCCATCAGCCGCTCGACGAAGTAATCGAACACGCGCCGCTGGACATAGACCGGCTCGATCACGTTGTGCCCGGCATTGGGCACGATCAGCATGTCGAAGTTGCGGTCGGCCTTGATCAGCGCATTCACCACGCGCAAGGTCAGCCCGGGGTGGACGTTGTCGTCCATCTCGCCGTGGATCAGGAACAGGTCGCCGGTGATGCAGTCGGCCAGCAAGGTGTTGTCCTGCTGGGCGTAGTGTTCGTCGCTGTAGGGTCCCTGGTAGCAGTCGCCCCAGGTGGCGACGTAGCCGCTGTTGTCGTGGTCGCCGCACATGGCCACGCCGACCTTGTAGAAGTCGCCATGCTCGCCCATCGCCCGCACGGTGGCGTAGCCGCCGCCGGAGCCGCCGACGATGCCCACCCGCTCCAAGTCCATCCACGGCCGTGTGCCGGCCAGCCAGCGAATGGCGTTGATGTGGTCGGGCAGGTTGCCGCTGCTCTGCAGTCGGCCGTACGACGCCAGCTGGAAGGCCTGCGAACGGAAGGCCGTGCCCGGCCCGTCGATCATCACGACGACAAAGCCCAGCGCCGCCAGTTGCTCGGCAAAGGCGGCATGGTGGCCGGGCATACAGGCCTTGGCGACGACCGAAGCCTGCGGGGCGCCGTAGATCAGTTCGATCACCGGGTAGCGCTGTTCGGGGTCGAAGCCCGGCGGCTTGTACAGCATGCCCCACAGGCCGCCGCAGTCCGGCAGGGACGCGGCGTCCAGCGCCTGCAGGGTGAACGGTTCCGGCAGAGGCATCGTCGCGGGCCTGCTGTCGGCAGGGTCGGCCGTCTGCAGGTCCATCACGACCTGGCCCGCATCGTCGCGCAATGCCGATCGATGCGGCATGCTGACGGTGGACCACACGTCGACGAGCAAGGTGCCA
The DNA here is from genome assembly GCA_903820745.1 of uncultured Burkholderiales bacterium. GTDB lineage: Bacteria > Pseudomonadota > Gammaproteobacteria > Burkholderiales > Burkholderiaceae_C > Paucibacter_A. The sequence continues at coordinate 8,354 of CAIJIT010000142.1, read as the reverse complement.
TCGGGCGACACGCTGTCGGTGCCATCGCCAAAGGGCACGGCCACCGGGTGCGTGAACTCGTGCTGCACGGGTTCGGGCGTCAGCAAACTCAGGCCGCTGCCGTCGAAGTTGACGCTGTACGCGAAACAGAAGTAGGGGTCGACGCCGGGTTCGCGGCCGCTGGCGACGAAGATGACGCGCTGCCGGTCTTCGTCGATGCGCAGGATGCGGCGCACCAGCCAGGGGCCTTGCGTCATTGCCAGGGCTTGCCCGTCGATCGTGTCCACAGCCGGCAGCAAGTACATGTGCCCCCAGCCGCTGCGCTGCGACCACCACAGCACGCGGCCGTCGCGCAGCACCTTGAACATCGGCATCTCGGCGATGCCGGCGGCGATCTGCATCACGCCCGGCCCGTCCTCAAGCGTCAGCACCCGTGCCGCGCCGGTGGTGGTGTCGATGCGCCACAAGGTCAGGCTCGTGTAGCCACGGTTGACCTGCACGAAGTCGAAGTGGCGTCCGTCGGCAGACCAGTGCCCCTGCTGCATGCCCAGCGGCAGGAAGCAGCGGCTCTCCAGGTCGGCGATCGCGGCCCGCACCTTCGAGCCATCGCGGCCGATGAACCACAGTTCCAGCGGCACGCCCTGCGCATCACCGGGCATCGGATAGGGGTAGCTGTGCAGCACCGGCCGCACGCCTTCGGCAGGGACCGCCTGCACCAGGTGGTTCAGCGGCACCTCGCGCAGGTCGGCCCGCATCACGGCAAAGCGTTGCGAGTCCGCCGACCACAGCACGAAGGGCTTGATCGGCCCGCGCAGCTTGGCGCTGACGTGGCCGGTGCAGTCAGTGAAGTCGCCATAACCCCACCCGGGCACGCCGTCGGTGGTCAGCGCAGTGGTGTCGGCGGCGCCCCAGGCGCGCAGGCGAAGGTTGGGGCCGTCGAGCACCACTGCAGCGGTGGCGTCCGGAGCAGCCAAATCGTGCGCCGCGAAGTCGTCGCCCAGGCGCGTAAGCGACGCGTCCGCACCGGACCAGACCCAGCGCGCCCCGCTGGCGACGAAGCGGACGGTGCCGTCCGACGGATCCGGCCGCACCTGGCTCAGACCCAGCTCACCGGGCTTGACCTCCTTTTCGGTGGACTTGCTCAGCGCTGCCGCCAAGGCTGCATGATCGAACAGATCGGCTTGCTGGCGGGTTCGCACATCGACCAGCCGATGGCGCAAGCCGTCGGCTTCGCGCGTGGCAAACCAGAACTTCGAACTGTCCGCTGCCCAGGTAGGCCGCACGGCGCCGCGCAGATACTTGGCTTCGCGCTGGGCGAAGGCGAGGTCCGCGGCAAGCCGGTATCTCCCATCCAGTGTCAGCGTGGTCATGCTTCAGTCCTTGAGATAGCGCGTCAGCCAATCCATCACCGCCTCGTCCCGCGGCCGGCTCAGCTTGGTGATGCCGCCAACCTGTGGCCCGCCGTGGCTGCTGCCCGGGATGCGCATGAACTCCACCGTGCAGCCGGCTTCCTTCAGTGCCAGGAAGAACTGTTCGGCGTCGCCCATCGGGCAGCGCGTGTCGTTCTCGCACTGGATGATCAGGGTCGGCGTGGTCACCTTGTGGGCATGGCTCAGGGACGAACGCTCCCACAGGAACTGGAAGCCCTCCGTCACACCCATGCCGAAGTTCATCCGCCCGATCCCGCGGCCGGCGTCGCACTCGCCGTAGGCACTGATCCAGTTGCAGATCAGCTGCTCGGGGATGGCGCACTTGAAGCGGCTGGTGTGCCCGATGATCCAGGACGACAGGATGCCGCCGTAGGACACGCCGCCCACGGCCAGCCGGTCAGCGTCGGCCAGACCCAGGCGCACCACTTCGTCGGTGGCGGCCAGCACGTCGGCATCGGCCGGCTCGTTGTAGAGCGGGAAGATCGCGTTCATGTGGTCTTCACCGTAGCCGTTGGAGCCGCGCGGGTTGACCAGCAGCGTGGCGATGCCCATGCCGGCCTGAACCTGCGCCGTGTTCAACCACGAAGGGCCCCACGCGCATTGCGGGCCGCCGTGGACCTCCACGAAGGTCGGCACCGGGCCACTGGCGCCGGCCGGGCGGATGAACCACGCCTGCAGCGCGGCGCCGTCTGCCGCCTTGAAGTCGATCTGATGCACCGTTGGCAGCGCACGGTCCGACAGAAACGCGTCGTTCAGCGCCGTCAACCGCATCCGGCCTTCACCCTGGTGGTTGCTGACGAACAGATCGGGCGTGGCGTTGTAGCCGGTGGCCGCGGTCAGCACATGCGTGTCGTTCGCATCGATCAGGAAGTTCGCGCTGTCGGCGGGCGTGATCGCGGTGCAGGACTCGGGCCCGGACAAGGCCACGCGATGCACCGCCGAATGCCCGCCGGTCTGGGTGCAGACGAAGGCGTGGTCGCAACCCGCCGGCGACTCCGGCCCGTGCGACAGCCAGGCCATCTGCGTCGACAGCACCGCGTTGGCCGCCTCGGTGCCGGTCTGCTGAAACAGGGCTTCGGTGCGGGATTCCAAGCCGGCGCCGGCGCCTTCGGCCAGTCGCGCCGTGTACAGCCGCCTGGGCATGCACATGCGCTGGCCCTCGGGTGCGCTCACCAGCAGCAGCCGTTCGCCGTCACCGGCCCAGGTCAAACCGGGCGTCCAACCCGGTGCCTTGTGGCGCACCCAGCGCACCTTCCCTTCAAGATCGATGACGCCGGCCGAGAAGGTCGACTCCAGGCCTTCGGGCTCCATCGAGGTGCTGAAGCACAGCTCGGTCACTCCGCGCACTGGCGACCACGCTAGGCTGCCATGGCTGGCCGGCCCGTGCGTCAGCCGCTTGACCTCGCACCACTGGCGCGACATCACGAAGATGTCCTGCGCTGCTCGCTGCGTGAAGCCGGCACCATCGGCCTTGTAGAAGATGCTGCTGGTGCGAATGGGGTCGAACGGACCCTTGGAGACACGCTCTTCGCCGATGGTGGTGAAGGCGATCCATTGCCCACACGGCGACCAGACCGGTGCGCCACCCGCGCCCTGCGGCAGCGAGGTCACCGCACGCAGCACACCGGTCTGCGGATTCATGAACGCGATCTGCGGCTTGCCGTTGAACGGCGCAATGCAGGCCCAGACCTGACCGTCGGGAGATGGCGCGATGGCGCCGATGCTGTCCAGGTCCTTGGCCACGGTGCGCATGCCGCTGCCGTCCAGGGCGACGGTGCGCACGTCGTACTTCTCGACATCGTCCACGACGCGGGTGACGATGAAGACGGCACCGGCCCCGTGCGGCAGCAGCCTGGCATGGCGGATGCGCTCGAGTTGGTAGATCTCGGTCAGGCTGAGATTCGGCTTGCCCATGCTGGGAGTCCTTTGAGATTTTCAACTTTTCGAAGCGCGCAGCCCGCCACAACAGCGGCGCGATCTGCGCCACTGATTTGGCCGCTCGGGGGATGCTGAGCGTCGCCCGACGCCGCCGCGCGCGTGCACGGCGTCGTCGGGCAGACCCGTCAGAAGCTCAGCTTGAAGTCCACCCCCACCGTACGTGGCGGCACATAGGTCGTCAATACCAGCGGGATCGCCGTGATGGGACGGCGCTTGAAGTTGGAGTCATCGCGGTTCAGCAGGTTGTCGCCGTAGATGCCCGCCTCCCAGTCCCCGCTGCGCACAGCGGCGCGCAGATATAGCTGCTTGCTGGCCGGGTTGCGCTCGGCTTCGCTGTTGGAGATCGCCGAGAAGGTCGGCGCGCTTTCGCGGTAACGGCCCGTGATCTGGGCTCGCAGGGCGTCGCTCAAGTTGAAGCTGTAGTCGGCCGTCAGCCCCACCTTGGTCTTGGGTGTGAGCTGGATGATGTTGCCCTCCTGAGCCACCACGACGCCCTGTGCATTGCGTACGGTGCCCTTGATCTTGGCGTCGATGTAGGCGAAGCTGAGCCCGACGTTCAACCCAGGACTCAGGCGGCCGCCCAACTCGACCTCGGCACCCGTGGATTCGGCTTTGCCGACATTTGCGGTGTAGCCGTTCAGGCCGTCCTTGGTAGACAGAGCGAGTTGGAGATCGTTCCAGTCGTTGCGATAGACATAGGTATTGAGGTACCAACCTCGGGCCGGACTGGTCTTCACACCCGCCTCATAGGCGATCAGCGTTTCGGGGTTGAAGCCACGCGGCGCTTCGGGGTACAGGTTTGCTGCCAGGGTGTTGGCACCGCCGCCTCTGAAGCCCTTGGACACTTTGGCGAACACCAGAGTCTCTGGGCTGTAGTTCCAGTTCAGCACCAGCTTGGGCGAAGTGGCGCTGGCCTTGTTGCTGCCGCTGGTTGTGGTGCCGGCCTTGGTGCCGAAGATGGCCGAGCTCGTATCCTGGAAGGTGCTGACGGTCTTGTCCTCGGAGTAGTAGCGCAGGCCGGTCTGGATCGACCAGTCTTTGGCCAGTTTGTATTCGGCCTCGCCGAAAAAGGCGTAGGCCTTGGTGTTGTGAATCTCCGACAGCAGGTTTTTGTCATTGACCAGCCCAAAGCCTGGCACCGTGATGATGTAGCCCTGTGGCGGGACGTCCTGGTTGGCGTCGCGGTAGTAAGCACCGACCGTCCATCCGAGGGCCTGGTCGCCATTGGAAGCAAGACGTAACTCCTCGGTGAAGGCCTTCGCATGCGCCGGAAAGCTGCCATAGGCCGTGCCGCCTGCGCCGGCAGGGCCGAAGAACAGCGGCGTGATGAAGCTGTTGTCGATGGTGCGCTTGATCTCCTGGTCGAACGCGGTCGTTGACGAGACCAGGCTGACCGGACCCAAGTCGTAGTTGATCGTCAGATTGCTGACCTTGCTTTGGTTGTTGCGCTGGTTGCGGGCCATGATCTTGCCTGCCCCGGGAAAGGCCTTGGCAGGATCAAGCAGACCGGGCAAGGTGGCACCGCCCTCCCCGCCATCGGTTTCGCTCGAGATGAAGCTGGCGTCGACTGTCAGGTTGGGCTGTGGCGTCCAGCGCAGTGCCAGCCGCAGGTCAGTTTTGGTGGCCTCATTGGTGTTCTTCAAGCCCAGGTCCGGGATGGCGATCCAACCGGGCAGTTTCTGACTGCCATAGGCCGCAATCAGGGCCAGCTGATTCGCCACAAGCGGAACGTTGACACTGCCCTGGGCGCGGTTGCCGCTACCGCCTCCTGACACCTGAGAACCACCGAAGGCGACGCGGCCGAAGAACCGCGAGGCATCAGGCTTCTTGGTGATGATGCGGATGGTGCCGCCCATGGATCCCTCACCGAAAAGCGTGCCCTGCGGCCCGCGCAGCACCTCGACCCGCTCGACGTCCCACAGGCCGAAATCTGGTTGTACGCCTGGAAACCCACCCAACGGCGCCTCGTCGATGTAGAGGCCGTTGGCGGAAGAGTTTTCCGCTGCTTCAGAAAGATTGCCGACACCGCGAATGCTGATGTTCAGTTCGCCCGCGTTGAGCGCGCCAATGGTCACCCCAGCCACCGAGTTGCCGAGTTCCTCGATCGACTTGACGCCAGTACGCTCCAGCGCTTGGCCGGTCACCGAGTACAGGCTGATCGGCACGTCCTGCGCCTCTTGCGGCCGTTTCTGGGCGGTGACGATGACTCGTTCAAGCTCCACTGCGGACTTGGGATTCTTGACGTCGGATGGCTTGTCCGCTGGCGCGGTGGTTTGCGCCAAGGTTGTCGTGCAGGCGTATGACAGGCACACCAGAACAGCCGCATGCGCGATCTGACGGATCGGGCTTAATTTCATGCTCATTCCTTTCATAGTGGCAGCGCCGAGCTGCCGCAGGTAGGTTGCAATATGAGGGGCCTGTCAGCGTCGAAAATCGTTTTTGACAGAGGTGTCAATGTCATACCTATTGACAGAAATGTCAATATTCGGACAAACCCCCATACGCCTAGCGACATTCGAGGCGCAGCATCGCTTCCAAGCCGTAAATGCTCTTGCGACAACAATACCGACATGAAACCTTTGAAAACATTCTGTCTTGCCGATGAGTTTTTGGCTCAAGCAACCCGTGCGACGACCAAGGCCGAACGATCCAGGCTTGGCCTGCTTGCGGCAGCGGCAGATGTGCTGGACTACGTGCCTTTTCCGCAACTTCGCCCTGCCGATCTCGCGGCACATGCGGGCATCTCACGCAGCTTGATCTACCACTACTATTCCGACTTGGCCCAGTTGACGGTAGCCCTTGTGGACAGTTTTTCCGAACGGCTCCGGGCAGCCATGCCCACTCTCACGGTCAACCAGGGTGACTACAGTTATGCCTCGATCCTGAGCTATCTGGCCTGGACCGTGAGCCTGGTGCTGCGCAACCGCGGCGTCTACCGTGTCATGGTCACACAGGCCGACCAATTGCCTGCGGTCAAGGCGACCTATGAGCAACTTCTCTACATCTTCAACAAAGACGTCGGCAGCCATGTGGATGCGCCGCCAGTGTTGCACTTCGGCGACACAGAACGCCTGTTCGCCGGCTATTTTGTAGGAGGCGGATTCGAGAACCTGATGCGCCAAGTCTTTGTGGACGGCAAGGAAGACATGCCCCCACCGCGCACCAGCAAGGCCTTGTTTGAGATGGTGCAACTGGTGGCCGTGCTGCGCAATCGCCAGGTCCATGGCTGCGATCCGAGCGAGGCGGAAATCCGCGCGGCGGCCGCCGACTTCGACATGCGGGTGTTCGAGGGCTGCTTCAAGGCCGCTCGATCAGCCCCTGCGCCCGCACAAGCATCAGTTCGCCCCGCATCGATGCCACGCTTGCGGCGCATGGCCAACAAAGTGTCTGTCAAACCTGCGCAACGGCTGCATGCAAAATGACATGAGCGGGCTGGTTGCCATGTTGCTGCCAGGATGAGTTGACACCAGAAACAAGCTGATCAAGCATGAATCCCATCCTGTTCAAGAATGTACGGATCTTTGACGGCAGCAGCGCCGAATGCACCGAGGGCATGTGGGTGCTCGTCGCCGATGGATTGATCCAGGAGATCTCGTCGACGCCAATATCGGCAAGCAATGCACAGTCCATCGACGGTGCCGGCCGCACGCTGATGCCGGGACTGATCGACGCCCATGTGCATGCCTTTGCCAGCGACGTGAACGAGGCGAACCTTGAGTCCCTTGGCGAGGCCTATCGCACGGCTTACGCGGTGCGTATGCTGGGGCACGCTTTGCAATGTGGCTTCACGACCGTGCGCGATGTCGGCGGCGGCAACTATTCGCTGTACCGCGCACTGGCCGACGGCCTGATCACCGGCCCGCGCTACTTTTATTCGGGCAAGGCGCTGTCCATGACCGGTGGGCATGGCGATCTGCGTTCAAGTTCAGAACGTCCGCGCTACGAGGCGCTCTGCGCCTGCGCCAGCGGACCGCTGTTCAATGCGCTGGCCCTGATGGCCGATGGTGTCGACGAATGCATCAAGGCCGCAAGGGACCAACTGCGTCAGGGCGCGCACTGCATCAAGATCATGGGTTCGGGCGGTATCTCCTCACCCACCGATCCGATCTGGATGAACCAGTACCGGGAGGACGAGATCCGGGCCATTGTCAACGAATGCAATCAGCGAAGGAGCTACGTCACCGCCCACTGCCACCCTGCCAGCGCGGTGCGCCGCAGTGTCGAGTTCGGCGTGCGCTGCATCGAGCATGGCACCTTGATCGATGACGACACCGCCCGCTTCGTTGCCGAGCGTGGCGCCTACATCGTCCCCACCATGAGCACCTTCTTCGCATTGACCGAGGCCGGCCCCGAGCTGGGATTTCCGGCCGAGAGCATGCGCAAGCTGGACTTCGCCTACCGGGCGGCCCTGTCGGGCATGGACAAGATGCGCCAGGCCGGCGTCAAGGTGGGTTTCGGCACCGACCTGCTGGGCAAGACCTACACCCAGCAATGCCGCGAATTCCTGCTGCGCAGCGAGGTGTTCACGCCGGTGGAGATCCTGCGCCAAGCCACGTCGATGAACGCCGAGTTGATGATGATGTCCGGGCGCCTAGGTTGCGTGGCCGTAGGTGCCGAAGCCGACCTGCTGCTCGTCGATGGTGACCCGCTGAGCGACATCGCACTGCTGGCCGCCGACGGCAGGCATCTCAACGTGATCCTGCGTAGCGGCGAGCTGATCAAAAATCGCTGCAACTGACGCGCTTCGAAGTATTGCCTCGCCTCAGGGTGTGCCTTCCGCGTGGCAACTGACAACCCCGCAGATCAGGTTCTCCCGCATCAACCGCTGGTTGAGCGTGCCTCGGGGCAAGGCGATGCCTGCCAGGTATTGCTGCCTTGCCTGGGCATGCGCGCGTGCCAGGCGCACGGCCTCTTGCGCGCTCACTGGCTGGAAACTCAGCCGCTCATGCGGGCGCAGCTGGGCCACGCCGTCGATGTCTGACGAGACCAGCGTCGCGATCTTCGGGT